>JAGAAZ010000057.1 GCA_017614895.1 Bacteroidaceae bacterium
GGTCATCCTTAGTCCTGTTGCCAAGTTCGTGTGCTCCTTCCTCATGCTCATTGGACGTCTCGAAATCTTCCCCATCATCATTCTCTTCACCCGAGGATTTTGGAGGAAAGGATAATGTCCTTGCATCAAAAAGGGCGGAACCTGTTATGTGTTCCGCCCTTTTTGATAGACTCTTGTATTTTACTTTGCAATGAGAAGACTGTACTTCTTCTTGCCCTGCTGCACGAGGAGGTACTTGCCATCAAGCAGGTCAGCTGCGGTGAGCAATTGGTCAGGAGCTGTTGCCTTGTCCTTGTTGATGCTCACACCGCCACCCTTGACTAGCGTCTTCACTTCACCCTTGCTGGGGAAGATCTGAGCGTGATCAACAGTCAAGTCGGCAAGTTTCACACCTGCTTCAAAGAGGCTCTTCTCCACTTCGAAGTGAGGTACACCTGCGAAGACATCCAGCAAAGTCTGCTCGTCGAGTTTAAGGAGGCTCTCCTTCGTGGATTTGCCGAAAAGAATGTTAGACGCTTCTACTGCCATTTCGTAGTCCTCACGAGAGTGAACCATCACCGTTACTTCCTCTGCCAATCTCTTCTGGAGCACACGACGACCTGGGTCTGCATCCTGCTCTGCGATGAGGGCTTCAATCTCTTCCTTCTCCAATGAGGTGAAGATCTTGATGTAACGCTTGGCATCCTCGTCAGGCACATTAAGCCAGAACTGGTAGAACTGATAAGGAGAGGTGTAGTTACGGTCGAGCCACACATTACCACTTTCCGTCTTACCAAACTTGCGGCCGTCGCTCTTGGTGACGAGTGGGCAAGTGAGCGCAAAGCACTCGTTGCCGTTCATGCGGCGGATGAGTTCTGAGCCCGTTGTGATGTTACCCCATTGGTCGGCACCACCGAGCTGAAGCTTACAGCCCTTATGTTCGTTGAGGTAGTAGAAATCGTAACCCTGCAGCAGCTGGTAGGTGAACTCTGTGAAGCTCAAACCATCACGTGCTTCACCATTCAGACGCTTCTGCACAGATTCCTTTGCCATCATATAATTGACGGTGATGTGTTTACCGATATCTCTGACGAAATCGAGGAACTTAAAGTCCTTCATCCAGTCATAGTTGTTGACGAGTTCTGCACGATTAGGTGCATCGCTGTCAAAATCAAGGAAGTGGGAAAGTTGCTTCTTGATGCAGGCGACATTGTGACGTAGGGTTTCCTCATCGAGGAGGTTACGTTCCTGGCTCTTGCCTGAAGGGTCGCCAATCATACCTGTGGCACCACCGATGAGCGCAAGGGGTTTGTGGCCACAACGCTGGAAGTGGCGAAGCATCATCACACCGCAGAGGTGTCCGATGTGGAGGGAATCGGCAGTGGGGTCGATACCGAGGTAGGCAGTCACCTGCTCCTTCTTGAGCAGTTCGTCAGTACCAGGCATCATCTGATGTATCATCCCACGCCATGTGAGTTCTTGTACGAAATCTTTCATTATGATGTTTTTTATTGTATGTTTTTAGTTTTGAGGTGCAAAGGTACGATTTTTTACCTTTAGTTTTTCACTTTTTACTTTTTTTCGTATCTTTGTACCCAAAATTTTCATAACCAACACAAAAACGTAATAACTTATGTCATTTAGAAACATCATGCAAGCCGTTGCGCTTGCAGCATTTTTGGGAGCGCCTCTCACAGCTTCAGCACAGAAGGTGAAGGCTCCCGCTGGTGGTAAGAAAATCAGTAAGGAACTCATTGGTATCTTCTTCGAGGACATCAGCTACTCAGCTGACGGCGGTCTCTATGCAGAGCTGATTGAGAACGGCTCGTTCGAGTACAATCCCAACGAGCGTGACGGCTGGGGACCTGGTACAGCTTGGAAGACTGTTCGCCCTGGTCACTCATTGGGTAAGTTGGAAATCAGAATGGACAATCCGATTCATTCCAACAACCCCACCTACATGCGTCTGCACACAGAGCGTGTCAAGGAATTCTACGACTATGCAGGCTGGAAGGGCTTCGGTTTGGAGAACGGTGGTTTTGACGGTATCAGCGTGAAGGCAGGTGCCAAGTATGACTTCTCAGTATTCTTCCGCAACATCGACCAGCCCAAGCAAGTACGCATCGTGCTGGGTGCACCACAGGGATGGGGCAAGGATCCTAAGATTTTGGCTGAGGCCAGCCTTGACGTGCATGCTACGACTTGGTCGAAGTACAAGGCTACGCTGACAGCTTCAGAGGACTGCACCAACGCCATCTTGCAGATTTTGGTGCTTGATCAGGGCGACCTTGATGTTGATATGGTTTCCCTCATGCCACAGGACACTTACAAGGGTCACGGACTTCGCAAGGATCTTGCTGAGGCATTGGCAGGTTTGGAACCGAAGTTCATGCGTTTCCCAGGTGGATGCGTAGTTCACGGTGGTGGCGACGGTTTCTGGGACACTTACCGTTGGAAGACCACGATTGGTCCTAAGGAACAGCGTCGTGGCCTCAAGAACACATGGGGTTACCACCAGTCAATGGGTCTTGGTTACTATGAGTACTTCCAGTTCTGCGAAGACCTCGGTATGGAGCCACTTCCAATCCTGCCTTGCGGTGTGAACTGTCAGGGTACCAATGGTGGTTGGAGCATGCGCACACAGGCTCAGGACTTTTTGCCTATGAGCGAGATGGACGAATGGGTGGATGAAGCCCTCGACCTCATCGAGTGGGCAAACGGAGACCCTGCAACCAGCAAGTGGGCAAAGATGCGTGCTGATGCAGGTCATCCAAAGCCATTCAACCTGAAGTATCTGGGTCTCGGCAACGAGGAGAAGATCACGAAAGAATTTGAGGAGCGCTTTAAATATATATATGACCGCGTGCGTGCGAAGTATCCTAACATCGTGATTGTCGGCACAGCAGGTCCTGGATCCCACAAGGGCAACCCGGACTTTGAAAACGGCTGGAGAATCGCTGACGAGACAGGCGTGGATATTTTGGACGAGCACTACTACGAGCCTCGCAACTACTTCCTCGACAATCAGGCCAACTACGACAACTACCCACGTGACCGCAAGACAAAGGTGTATCTGGGTGAGTATGCAGCCAAGGACAAGAAGTTGGCAGACGCCCTCTATGAAGGTCTCTACCTTCTGGGTGTGGAGAAGAATGGCGACGTAGTGGCGATGACGAGCTATGCACCTCTTTTCTGCAAGAAGAACCACGAGAGCTGGAACCCAGACCTCATCTACTTCGACAATGAGAAGGTCATCCTCACTTGCAGCTACTACGTGCAGCAGATGTTCGGCACCACAGCAGGTGACTACTACTACGGCGATGTAGCCAAGTTCGATGGTGGTGACAAGTATCAGGGCACTTCCGCTGTGCTCAACACAGAGAAGGGCGAGCTTTACATCAAGCTCATCAACGCTTCTGAAGAGGCAAAGACAGCTACCATCGATCTGAGCAAGTTCAAGGGCTTCGGCGCTACAGCACCAATGACAACCCTCACAGCCAATTCCCTCGATGCAGAGAACAACTACGACGCACAGCCAGTTGCTCCAGTCACGAAGGACATCAAGATTGCGAAGAAGATGAATCTCTCTGTTGAGCCTCGTTCGGCTAATGTGATTCGTCTGAAAGTGAAGTAAAAACAAGAAAATGCACAATTGGCTGATGGGTCAATTGTGCATTTTTTTACTGAAATGTAATTTTTTCCTCCAATCCTTGTTTATTTGCGAAGAAAAACCGTATATTTGCATTCTGAAATCGTAAAAGACAACAACCTTTGATTCATTTTTTGAAATAACAGAAGACCTTGACTCGAATAGTTCGATATTTCCGAAGGACGCTTTCCGCACGAATTAGTTTGTGGGTATTGCTGTCGGTAATCCTCCTCTTGGTGGCTGCCCTCGTAGTGATGTTTCGTTATTCCCATAATGCGATAGAGAAAGAGTCTTTGGCGAAGGCAGAACAGCTGCTGAACAGAAAGGTGATGACCATCGAGAACCAACTTCACAGAGTGGAGGTGGCAACAACGAATATGCGTTGGAACATCGAGCACCATTTGGATGATCCTGACGCAATGGTGGGCTATGCCATGCAGATGGTGAAGAACAATCCAGACATCGTGGGTTGTGCCATTTCTTTCGAACCTTTCACCTATCCAGAGAAGGGGGAACTCTACACGACGTACGCCTTCCGTCCAGAACCCAAATCGGATGAAATCCTGATGACCCACGACCCTTTCATCATCCAGCCTAATGAGTACAAGGATGTGCCTTATGTGGCTGTCAACTGGTATTTCATTCCCATCAAGGAGAACACCACCTGCTGGGTGAGACCTCATGCCCCCAGCGACACCGTCAACTCGACCATCGTGACCTGTGCTATGCCGATTCATAATAAGCAGGGAGAAACCGTGGGTGTATTGGCCTCCGATATATCAGTAGAGGATTTCAACAACACCATCCTCTATCCTAAGCCTTTCCCAGATTCCTATTGTGCAATGCTGGGTGTACAAGGCACCTATATCGTCTATCCTGACAGCACCTACCTCTATCATAAGATGGTACGCATGCAGGTGGCAAATGAGCCTGAGAACGTGAGAAAGATGGTGGAGACGATGTTGGCTGGCGAAGACGGCATTCAATCTGTCACGTTGTTCGGCAAGGACAGTTACGTACTTTACAAGGGATTGAACAACAAGCATTGGAGTGCTTGCATGGTTTGTCCCGAGAAAGATATCTTCAGTGTCAACAGGCGCCATCTGGTTTATATGATTGTCATCACGATCGTGGGCGTCCTCCTCATTTTCTGTTTCATCCTGATATTTGTCAGACGCCAACTCTCCCCCCTCAACATGTTGGCTGACTCAGCAGAACAGATTGCGGACGGTCAATATTCTGTCACCATTCCTTCCACTCATCGAGTGGACGAGATTGGTATTCTGCAGCACAATTTTGGTGTGATGCAGACATCTTTGTCACGCAATCTCCAGCAAATCAACCAACTCTCCGACTCGCTCAAGGAGCGCAATGAAGAACTAAGTGGTATTCATGCGCATATCAAAGAGGCTGACAATGTGAAGATGAACCTCATCCACAAGATTGCAGACAAAATGATTATGCCTATCAAGGAGATAGATAGTGTGGTCACCAATCTGGAAGAGCATCGCACAAACCTGAAGAAGGAATACATACAGACCATATCGGAAGAGATGATGGCGCACACCAAAACAATCACCGATTTGTTAGATCAGATGCTTGACATCCCTAAGAAGAAAAAGAAGAAGACCTCATGAAAAGCCCACTCTACCATATTAACCGCTCCCTTGCGCTGAAGCTCTGCCTCGGCATCCTGCTTTTTGTGATGCTTGTGTTCATTCTCAGCTTGGGTTTCCTCTTCAATCGCTCACGTGAAATGGTGAAGCAGGAAGCGATAGCACATACCGAGCTCACGCTCGACAACACCGCCCAGCGTGCAAAGAGCTATCTCGATGAGGTGGAGATTGCCACTGACAACATCGAGTGGCTGGTGATGGCGAATCTGCGTCCTGACTCGCTCCTCAATTACTCTCGTCGAGTGGTGGAGCAGAACCCCAGTGTCAATGGATGTTCCATCACGATGGAGCCCAATTTCTTCCCAGATTACGGGCGTGAGTTCTCCGTCTATTCTTTAAGAGACTACGAGACGATTGAATCGGTTTATGAAGAGCCATACAACTACTACGAGAAAGTGTGGTATCGGACACCGCGCGAAAAGAATGAGGCTTGTTGGGTAGATCCTTACAACGACTCCAACGAAGGCTCGCTCTCTTCGCCCGTCATGATTGCCTCTTATTGTTTACCGCTGAAAGACCAGAATGGCTACTGCATTGGCGTCATCGCCACCGACATCTCCATCCAATTGCTATCCAACGCCATCTCGATCGAGAAACCATATCCACATGCCTACTGCATAATGTTGGGTGAAGACGGTCGCTTCTTTGTGCATCCTGACCGTTTGAAACTGTTGAAAGAGAGCATCTTCTCTTCTGTTGATGCACAGAAACATCCAGACATCATCACCTTGGGACATGAAATGACCTCAGGCAAAAAGGGACACATGAATGTCAATGTGGAAGGGGAGGATTGCATTGTGTTTTACGAGCCGCTGGAGGGCACCCCTTGGAGCATCGCCATCGTATGTCCTGAGAGCGACATCTCCCGCAGCTACAACCGTTTATTGTACATCCTTCTGCCAGTGCTCCTCATTGGCTTACTGCTGATGTTCTTTGTATGCTGGAAAATCATCAAGCACTTCATTCGTCCGCTCGACCAACTGGCACAGCAGTCACGCTACATCACCGATGGACATTACGACAAGATTCTTCCTCCGAGCGATCGGACAGATGTGGTAGGTCATCTGCAGAACAGTTTCATCACCATGCAGCAATCCATCAACGAACACATCAACAATATCCAACAGGTGAATGAGGAGATGGAGAAACGGAACTCGGAACTCATGACCGCCAACCAGCTGATTGAAGAGGCTGACCAACGGAAAGTATCCTTCATCCACGATGTGTCGCTCCAGATACGTACCCCTCTCAACATCATCGCAGGCTTCATGCAGGTGCTGCGTGAGACTTTCTCTGTGCTGTCAGCAGAGGAGATTGCCAGCTTCACGGAAACGATGAAGCAGAACACGACCACCATTATGCGAATGTCCAACATGATTTTTGATGTGTCGAGAATGGAAGGCAATCAGAGGATTGATTTGTCGAAGGAGGTGAATGTGATTTCTGTGGTGAAGGAAGCCATCGCCACGTTTGAGGAGAAAGCAACCGAAGAGGCTGTGACCTTGAGTCTCATCACCGAACTTCCAGAAGATTATACGGTTCACTCCAACCTTCTCTATCTCAGAAGGATATTACGAGAGCTGCTGCTCAATGCCAAGAAGTTCTCGTCTGACAAGAAGGTCAATTTCTATGTGGAAACTGTTGACACCAAGCTTCGGTTCATTGTCGAAGATAAGGGTCAAGGTATTTCTGAAGCCGATCGTGAACAGATATTTACTCCGTTCGTGAAACTGGACAGCTTCAGTGAAGGTCTGGGACTCGGACTCGGATTGGCACTGCACAACGCTCGCTTGTTAGGTGGAAGCCTCACGCTCGACCCCACCTACACCGAAGGTGCTCGTTTCATCCTTGAGATTCCGAACGCCTGAAAGTAATTCCGCTATTCTATTTCTTAGCAACTGATACATCTCGCAATCCTTGAACTGGGTGTTGCGACGCAGCATCTGTTCGGGTTGGAACTGACTGTGTGAGTAGCAAGCCAGTTCGTTATTCATCTGCTTGTTGTTGCCTCGTGCCAGCATCTTGATGTCCTTCTCCCGTTCGCGCCGCAAGATGGTGCACACAGGAGTGAGGGCAGCATCCACCACGTTCTCCATCAGGTGATGCCCCTGGATGAAGAGATACGTGTTTTCTTTCTTCAAGCCCAATCCTTCCAGTTCCAGTTTCAGTGGCGTCAGCTTCCCTTTGGCGTCCTTCACATGTTGCTGAAGCCACGCCAACTTGCGGTTCACCTGACGGCGCACCCTTTCCAGTGCATCAATAGGCTTGAACACATTCAGCTGCTCTATCGCCACGATATTATTGAAGTTGTTCAACGGAAAGTCGTTGAAACGTCCACAACGATGCAGCCACACCATCCACACAAACAGCTCGTAGATAATCTCCGAGTACTGACGCAGATACTCCTCGAAATTGAAAAGGTTGCGGTCGTTCAGCGTCGCCATCACACACACGTTATGGAGCGAAGGTGCATAACACTGGTAACTCTCGATGGAGTAGGCATAGGTGTGCACCACGTATGGATTATCCAGCATCCTCTGCGAAGAAGGGGTGTGGCGTTGCAGCAGGTAGTCGAGGTCGGCATCCACACAGGCAATCATGTAGCCACCCAGCGACTCGCCCAACTTGTTCATCAGCGCCGTCTTCTTGCCCCTGTTCAGGTTAGTGCGCGAAGGCAGCATCACCTCAAATGCCGTCTGCTCATCCTCAAACTCGCTCAGCACATTCCGCCAGAAGAAAATGTCATCGTAACTCTCCACATACACCACAATCTTCCGCTTCCGATTCTTTGGCCTTAAGCGGTTCGCAGCCTCAATATAGGCAGAACTGATGTTGGAAAGCAAATGTCTTGACATCTCCCTAATTTTCAATTTTCAATTCTCAATTCGAAATGTCTCCCACTTCTGTCACATTACTCATCCACCCATCCATGATCAGGGCAGGAGAATGCGTGGAGAGGATGATCTGTGCATGGGGGTTCAGTTCTCGGATGAGGTCGATGAGACGTTGCTGCCAATCGATGTGGAGCGAGATTTCAGGCTCGTCCATCAGCAGGGCATACGGTTCACGATTTTCCACCAGCACCGTCAGCAGGATAGCCAACATCTGTTTCTCACCGCTTGACAACTGGTAAGGCGTGATGATCTCCGTGGTTCCATTGCCGTTGGTTTGTATGAACTGAATCTCGTTGCTCTTCCTGTCTATCTTCTTGTGCGTGTCGGAAAACAGTTCGTCAATCATGTCCTGAAACTGCTTCTTGGGCGCACTCACCTCCGCCGCCTTTACCTGATCTTCTGGGTCGCCGCTTGTCAGCAGTTCAATGATGCGGTTGCCGATGTTCACCTGATAGTCAAGGAAACGCTTCTGCAGGCGGTAAATCTGCCAGTCCAACTCCGTTTTTACACGCGAATCCGACAATTTCTCGAGCAGGTCGCTGTGCAGCAAGGGACGGTCGAACGAACGGATGACGTCAAACTTGATGTACGTAGCATCCTCAGGCATCAGTTTGATGGTCACTCCCTGTGGCGCATCCTTCGGCACAATCTCGTCGCGGTCAATTTCCGCCAACGTCCGTGCCGAATGGTTGATGATGGTGCTCTTACCCACTCCATTGATGCCACTGAGGATGTTCACGTCTGGTTCGAGATTCCAAACTACATGCCTACCGCCCTTCCACAGCGCCTTAATCTCAATGCTCTGGATATAATTAGCTCTTTTTCTCATGGTCATATAAGTTTTGTCGGGGGCGAAGTTACGGATAAGTGAGGACATTACAAAATAAAATCACTTTTATTTTCACAAAAAGAGGAAGGCTGCCATTTTCTGCAACTTCCTCCACCTTATTTCGAGCAATTTTGGACTCCCCAGTGGGCCCGTAAAATTTTTCTCGTGGACGCGCAAATTATATCTCTCGAATGAAGACGTTGCAAAGGTGCGACATCGCCATTGTGGTCAGTCCCGTTTCTAAAAATTACGTAAAAAATGATGCTTTCGGGCTAATTTGGGGCCATCTTTGCAAAAAACTTTTCACTCCTAACTTTCAACTCGTAACTAATTCGTACCTTTGCACCAGATTTAAAATCATACTACTATTTATGGGAGGTTTTTTTGGGACCGTATCAATGGAGAAATGTGCGGCAGACCTTTTCTATGGAACTGACTATCAGTCACACCTCGGAACACGTCGAGGAGGTATGGCTTCATACAGTAAGGGAAAGGGTTTCTACCGTGCTATCCATAATCTTGAGAGCACTTATTTTCGTACACGTTTCGAGTCGGAACTGTCTAAGTTTGATGGTGAGTCGGGCATTGGTATCATCAGCGATACTGATGCGCAGCCTATGCTGTTCAACAGCCACTTGGGACGTTTTGCCATTGTGACGGTGGCGAAAATCAACAATATGGAGGAGATTGCCTCCAAACTCTTGGAAGAGAACATGTATCTGTCGGAGTTCTCGTCGGGCAAGATCAATCCGACGGAGCTGGTAGGTGTGCTGATTGTGCAGGGCAAGACCTTCGTGGAGGGCATTGAGAATGTGTTCAGGACGGTGAAGGGTTCCTGTTCGATGCTGCTGCTGACGGAGGATGGCATCATTGCCGCCCGAGACAGTTGGGGTCGTACCCCTATCGTCATCGGTAAGAAAGAGGGTGCGATGGCTGCCACCAGCGAGAACACAGCATTTGCCAACTTGGGTTATGAGACCACCTATTATGTGGGTCCTGGTGAAATTGTGTGTCTGCGTGCCGATGGGATGGAGCAGTTGCGCAAGCCCAACAAGAAGATGCAGATTTGTTCGTTCCTGTGGATATACTACGGTTTCCCCACCTCTTCGTATGAAGGCAGAAATGTGGAAGATGTGCGTTTCGAGACAGGTCGCGTGATGGGTGAGACAGATGATACGGAGGTGGATAGCGTAGGTGGCATCCCTGATTCGGGTATCGGTATGGCTGTGGGTTACAGCGCAGGTAGCCGCATCCCTTACCAGCGTGGCATCAGCAAATATACACCCACATGGCCTCGTTCGTTCATGCCACCAAGTCAGGAAGTGCGTAACCTTGTGGCAAAGATGAAGCTCATTCCCAACAAGGAGCAGCTGAAAGGCAAGCGTTGCCTGTTTTGCGACGACTCCATCGTGCGAGGCACACAGCTGAGGGAGAACACGAAGGTGCTGAAGGAACTGGGTGCGAAGGAGGTGCACATGCGCATTGCCTGCCCACCGCTGATTTATGCGTGTCCGTTCGTAAACTTCTCTGCCAGCAAGTCCGAGTTGGAACTCGTGACCCGTCGTGTCATCAAGGACTTAGAGACTCATTCACGCACAGCCACGATGTTGGCAGATGCACAGACAGCACAGAATGTGGAGGTGCCAGCTGAGCGCATCCAGGCATACGCCACCACAGATTCACCCGAATACAAAGCGATGGTGGCAGAGATCGCCCGTCGTCTCAACCTCGACAGTCTCAAGTTCTCCAAGCTCGAAACCATCGTGAAGGCGATAGGTCTGGAGAAGTGCCAGATTTGTACGCATTGCTTCGATGGCAGCTCGTTCCACTCGTTGGAAGAGGAGAATGATAATGTTTAGAGTTGAGAATTGAGAGTTTAGAGTTTAAGGTGATTGATCAGATAGTCAATCACCTTTTCGTTTGCCACTTTCAGCGCTTCACACGCTTTGTGGAGGTTGCGTGAGAACTCTTCGAAGGTTTCAGCGCCGCTGTCGCAAAGGTCGGTGACGGACTTCACATAGAGGACAGGGGTGTGGAAGAGGGAGCAGACAAAGCCGACGGCTGCACCTTCCATATCTTTCAGTTCACCACCATGTTTTTCAATGATTTCAAGGTCACACGGCTGTATGTCCAATGACGAGCCAGTTGTGACCTTGCCCATATTCATTCCTAAAGCTTTTGCTAACGCTTGGCTTCCTTCCCAAACAGGGTAGTTGCCAAGACTTTGTGTGCCCCAAGTGTTGTCGCCTGGCACACGGCGGTCGTGAAACATTACCCCATTACCAATAAAAACCTCAGCGATGTCGGCACCGTTCTTTTGGAAACCACCACAAGTACCCGAATTCACCACAATGTCAGGATGCAAGCGCTGGATGGCACTCAGCGTTGCTACAGCTGCCGCTTCACAGCCAATAAGATCGCTGCCTTGCTGCTGGCCGTTCAGCACCACATTGAGCGTGGCACCGTTCACTTCTCCTTCGTAAAGTTCACATGGTAGAGGAGCAAAAAAGCCTTCAACCTTCTTAATTCCATATCGTTCGATGAATGGCTTTGCTTCTGCCACCATCGCTACTACATAACAAATTCTCATGTCTTCTACTATTATTTGTTTGCAAAAGTAGGCAAAAAATTTGAAAAGTTTTCACTTTTTCACATAAAATGCTTACCTTTGCCTCACCAAAAACCTAATTATTATCATTTATCAACTTTTTTACCAATGAAGAAGCTATTAGCTATCAGTATTTGTGCCCTGCTTTTGGCAGCACCTGTTTGGGCACAAAAAAAGAGCGCAGTTTCGTTCGACTCGTATGAATACGACTTCGGAACTGTCAATGCGGCAGAAGGCGCCATTTGTCACACATTCACATTCAAGAACAAGTCGAAGGCACCTGTTGCCATCGGTGAGGTAAAACCCAGCTGCGAGTGCATTCAGGCACAGTATGCCAACGAGACTGTTGAGCCAGGTCAATCTGCCACTGTGATGGTGGTGTTCAACCCTCTCAAATCTATCGGCAAGAGTTTCCGCAGCGTGGAACTGCTCGACAAGAACGGCAACACCCTTGGTGCCCTCAGCATCAAGGCTCAGGTGAACGAGGGACCAGCTCCACAGAAGTACCCTTATCAGAACACAAAACTTTCCTACGCTGAGCGTGTGGAGAATCTCATCTCCCTGCTCACACCAGAGGAGAAGGTAGGTCTGATGATGAACAAGTCCATCTCTGTGGATCGTCTGGGCATTCCTTCCTACAACTGGTGGAGTGAGGCTTGTCATGGTGTGCGTCAGGGTGACTACACCGTTTATCCTCAACCTATCGGTATGGCTGCTGCCTTCAATCCTCAGCAGATGTACGACGTGTTCTCCACTGTGTCGGATGAGGCACGTGCCAACTGGAACCGTACCGACCACAATGATCCTAAGTTGTTCAACGTACCTATGGGTGTGACCTACTATCCTGGCAACCCTGAGTTGACTTTCTGGTGTCCTAACGTGAACATCTTCCGCGATCCTCGTTGGGGACGTGGCCAGGAGACTTGCGGTGAAGACCCCTACCTGAACGCTGTGCTGGGTGTGCAGACCGTTTTGGGTATGCAGGGCAACGACGACAAGTACCTCAAGACCCACGCTTGTGCCAAGCACTATGCCGTTCACAGTGGTCCTGAACCACAGCGTCACTCCTTCAATGCCTCTGTGTCTATGCGTGATCTATGGGAGACTTACCTCCCAGCTTTCAAGGCTTTGGTGAAGAAGGGCAATGTACGTGAGGTGATGTGTGCCTACAACCGTTACGAAGGTAAGCCTTGCTGCACCAGCGATCGTCTTCTTGTTGATATTCTCCGTCGCAAGTGGAACTACGATGCTATCGTGCTCACCGACTGCGACGCCATCAATAACTTCTACAATCGTGGTCAGCACGAGACGCACGCAGGTCCTCTGGAGGCTTCTGTCGATGCTGTGCTGAACGGTACAGACCTTGAATGCGGTAAGGTGTTCATGGTGCTCACAGAGGCTTTGGAGAAAGGTCTCATTCAGGAGAGCACGCTTGACTATCACCTGCGCAAGAGCCTCTACGGACGTTTCGAGTTGGGTATGTTCGATCCAGCCGAAATGCTTCCTTGGGCAAACCTTGCTCCAGAGGTGATCAGCAGCGAAAGCAACAACGACCTCGCTATTCAGGCAGCTCGCGAATCTATGGTGCTGCTCGACAACAGCAAGGGCGTTCTTCCGCTCTCCAAGAACCTCAAGAAAATAGCTGTCTTAGGTCCTAACGCTGACGATGTGGAACTGCTGAACGGTAACTACGGTGGTACTCCTACAAAGGCACACCAGCACTCTCTTCTCGAGGGCATCAAGAACGCATTGCCAAACACGGAGGTGTTCTACAAGAAGGCTTGTGAACTGTCTGACGGCTACACCACCATTCATCACCTGCAGGAGTTCAATGACGGCAAGGGCATCATGGCTGAGTTCTTCAACAACAACAGCCTCACTGGTAAGCCTGCTGTGACGAACTACTACAACGAACTGAACTTCTCAACCTTTGGTGCTTGGGGCTTTGCACAGGGTGTCAGCAAGGACACACTCTCCGTACGTCTCTCTGGTCAATATAAGGCTACCTTCACTGGTGATATGCAGTACACCCTCTCTACCGATAATGGATACGTGCTCAAAGTGAACGGCAACGTGGTGGAAGAGTCGAAAGGTGGTGGCGGTCGTGGCTTCGGCTTCGGTTTCGGACGTGGCGGTGCCAACTACAAATCTTTCCCTGTGAAAGCTGGTGAAACCTACGATGTGGTGATTGAGTATAAGCATGGTAATGGCAACTTCGCGATGCTGCGTGGTGACATCTGCGAACGCAAGCTCATCGAATTTGACGACCTCGCGAAGGAAGTGAAGGATGTGGATGCCATCATCATCATCGGCGGTATCTCTGCTCGTATGGAAGGTGAAGGTGGTGACAAGGCCGACATCGAGCTCCCAGCTGTTCAGCAGCGTCTTGTTCGTGCGATGCACGCTACAGGCAAGCCCGTTGTGTTTGTGAACTGCTCAGGTTCTGCTATCGCATTCGGTAGTGTGGAAGGTCAGTACGACGCACTCTTGCAGGCTTGGTATCCTGGTCAGGGTGGTGCAAAGGCTTTGGCTGACGTGCTCTTCGGCGACTTCAATCCAAGCGGTAAGCTGCCTGTGACTTTTTATCGTTCCAATAGCGACCTGCCTGAATTCACTGATTATAGCATGGAGAACCGCACTTACCGTTACTTCAAGGGTGAGGCACAGTTCCCATTCGGTTACGGCCTTTCCTACACGACCTTCAAGTGTGGTCAGGGCAAGCTCTCCAAGACTTCTATGACTGCTGATGGTAAGGTGACGCTTACAGTTCCTGTTACCAACACAGGTGATCGTGAGGGTGCTGAGGTCGTTCAGGTGTATGTGAAGGCACTCGACTATCCAGAAGCTCCAATCAAGTCACTCAAGGGTTTCCAGAAGGTGTTCCTCAATGCAGGTCAGACGGCTCAGGCAGTCATCACTCTCGATGGTGAGTCTTTCGAGTACTATGACCCATCCATCGACGAACTCTCTACCCGTCCTGGACGTTATAAGATTCTCTATGGTAGTTCTTCACTCGACAAGGATCTCCAGAGCCTTGACTTCGTAGTGAAATAAATACAACAGCAATGAAGAATTTCAGATCTCTTATGTGTGTAGCGGTTTGCCTTTGTGCAACCGCTACGCTGGCTCAACCAGCCAAGTTGGAAAAGTCAACTGTTTGCAATGCTGACGGTACTGTGACTTTCCGTTATGAAAACCCTAATGCTAAAGATGTGCAGGTGGATGTGCAGTTTGCTGGTCGCAATCCGATGCGGAAGGACGCCAATGGTATCTGGACAGCTACACTCGGTCCTGCTGCCCCCGACATGTACCCCTACTGCTTCGTGGTGGATGGCGTGAGTGTGATGGACCCTCTCTGTCCGCAGTTTTTCCCCAACGAGGGCTTTAAGAACAGCCTTTTGGAGATTCCTGCCAAGAGTGGTAGCCTTGCTCACGACATCAAGAACGTGCCTCACGGAAAGGTGGAGTATGTCCACTATTACTCTAACAGCCTGAAGGGTGTGAACAACGCCATCGTCTATCTGCCTCCTAAGTACGATTCGGACAAGAACAAGAAATATCCCGTGTTCTATCTGCTCAGCGGTACGACCGATACGGAGGAAGTGTATTATAAGGTGGGACGTGTGAACTACATCCTCGACAACCTGATAGCAGAGGGTAAGGCTGAGGAAATGATTGTGGTGCTTCCTTATGGTAATCCAACCAAGTTGCTCCCTCCTGCTCCAGCACCTGCTGGTGGCTTTGGCGGCTTCGGTGGCGGTATGGGCATGATGCGCGACGTAGTGGGTGATGATATCACTGGTGACCTGATGAACTACGTGGAGAACCACTACCGCACCATCAATGACCGAGACCATCGTGGTATCGGTGGTTTCTCACGTGGAGGAAACCAAGGTTTGGGCATCGGTCTCCGTAACCTCGACAAGTTCTCTTATCTTTGCTCTTACAGTTCCTTCACTTCAACCGACATTCCAGGTGTGTATGACAATGCAGCCGACACCAACAGTAAGATTCACCTCTTCTGGTTGGGTGTGGGTACGGATGATTTCCTCTTCGGAAACGCCCGTGATTATATGGAGCACCTCGACAAGAATGGTATCCGTAGCGTGAAGGAATATACCCACGACAAATACGGTCATACGTGGATGAATGCCAAATACTTCCTTGATAAGACCTTGCGTCTGCTCTTCAATCCTACCGCTTCGGAGGAAGCCATGAAGAATGGCAAGCCTGCTTTGGAGCGTACAGGTCAGGAACAGCAGTTTACAGGTGCCACGATGGCACGTCTCTTCCCTCGTCAGGTCACTTCACCTGAGTATGCTGACGGCAAGGTGACTTTCCGCATCAATGCGCCTGAAGCTAAGAACGTGCAGCTGGAGAGTGAACTCCTTTCATCACCCGTTTCCCTCACGAAAGGTGACGATGGTGTGTGGAGTGTAACGCTGACTAACAACGTGGATGATGTCTATAAGTATTGTTTCGTTGTGGATGGCACGAAGGTGGCTGACCCCACCAACATGTACCTCTCACCCGACAAGGGCTTTAAGTACAGCATTGCCTACGCCCCCAACAATCCATACGACGTTCAGAAACTGGGCAACATCAAGTTTGGGAAAGTCACTTACGACCTTAACCTGAATGTGGCAAATTATTTCCCACCAACCACAGACGAACCAAAGGCCCTCATTCGCCTCATTACTGGTAAGGAGGACACGATGGAGAGCTGGTTCAAGGTGGGAGGTGCCAACCTCATTGCTGACAAACTCTTGGCGGAAGGAAAGACCAAGCCTTGTATGATGATGACAGATGCGTTTGCAGAGGGTAATTTCAGTAACGCTAAGATGAAGGTTTATACCATCAAAGCATCCGACTACAAGACTTGGAAGGAGCGCCGAGCAGCCCTCGAGAAACTGCTCCTCAGCCTGTAAGGAAGTTAATACAAAGATAAATGAAAAGAGGATGTGTCACATCATATAGTGGCACATCCTCTTTTATAATTAAAGATTGGATAATTATCGATCGTAGGTGAAGACAAAATCATGGAGCGTGCAGATGGACTTCTCCTTGGTGTCTGACTTGAAGACGAAGAAGATAGCACGTTTGTATTCCAGTTTGCCGATGTCGGGCAGGACAACGCTTAATTCTGTGGGTTGCTGCGGCATGTCGGCACGCAGTTCGATGCTGCCCAACAATATCCCTTGCGAATCGTATGGACGGTCAGCCCGAATCTCGATGGTGCCATCCACACCGAGTGGTGTGGCATTGAGCAACAGCTTCACATCATCTCGACCCCAGAAGGGAGAGTAGTCGCCGCGTACTCCGAAGTCGAAATACTTGTAGCCTACGATAGAGCCATCTGTATTGTTCACTACAGCATTGGTGTTGTAGCGCAAGTCGTAAGGAGCATCAAACTTAGCGGTCGAAGCCAGTGCCTCTTCCTTCGTCATACCTGCTTCACCACCATAGCTGGCTTCCACGTATGAGCCGTAGAAAGTGTTGTTAGGCCAATTGTGCTCAGCAGGTTTAGGACCAGTGTACCAGCAGGCGATACCAGCGGAATGGCGCTCGAGAGGATTCAGACCATTACGTGAGAAGCCTTCTGAGGTGTATTCCCCTTCGCTGATTTCCACCTTGCCACCTTTACCTTCTTCCACCTTCACTTCGATGGGAGCCACCATCGCCTGACGGGCATATTCATCCGTACCTGTTTGACGATGATAGAAGACATACCATTGACCGTTAATCTCACAGATGGAGCCGTGGGTATTGCCGTCTGGTGTGGCAGAAGCAATCACGTTGCCCTGCTCATCCTTTTCACGACCACGTCCATCGATGATGGTGCCACCATACGTCCAAGGACCAAGTGGATTGTCGCTGTAAGCGTATGCTAAAGTGTAGTTGGAAATGGGCAATCCAAACTCACCGTCTTTGGTGAAACGGCTATAAATGAATACGTACTTGTCTTTGATTTTGCGGATGGAGGAGGCTTCGAAGAAACTGAACACACCCTCTTGGTTCCTGCCTGAAATCATGTCTTCCACAATCTCTGTGCCTGGCTTCACTGTTGCCATCGTCTCTGGGTCGAATTCAGCTGCATAGGAGCGTTCAAACCCCCAGTAGCCATACACACGACCATCATCATCCACGAACACGGCTGGGTCAAATTGGAGAACGCCATCGACCTGGTTCGGATTCTCCTTGTTCCAGTTGCAAACTTCGAAAGGACCATCGGGACGGTCGCTCTTGGCGATGAGTCCGTTGCGGAAGCCTGTCTGGTCGTTGGGGAAGAGGTAATAAGTTTTCTTGCCGTCCTTGTCTGTCACCAAAGTCACATCTGGTGCATAAAGCACATCAGCAGTACCAGCAGCATCGAAAGGCTCACCCTTGGCATTCTTATCCACCACGAGGATGACGCCATCATAGCGCCAGTTGTTGAGACTATCGACGGAGGCAGACCAAACAACTTGGTCGCGTCCGCAGTATTCAGAAATCAAGTCATCGTGTGAACCATATACATAGACACGATACTTTCCTGGCTGGTCAGGATCTTCGAAGACGTAGGGTTCGCCGTCTGGAATGTGTTCCCAAAGGGGCATGAAGGGGTTGCCTACTGTGGTGAGTGGTGTGTTAGCCATTTCTGTAGTTTTTGTGGCGCAGGATGTTGCCAATGCTGTGCAACAAGTAGCTGCAATAAGCGTTTTGATAGAGGCTTTCATAATGCTAAAAATTGATTGTTTGTGCAAAGGTAAGAAAAAGTTTAGAGTTTAGAGGTTAGCGTTTAGGGTTTTTCGTATCTTTGCAACATAATTCATCAAGAACGGA
>JAGAAZ010000008.1 GCA_017614895.1 Bacteroidaceae bacterium
CGGATGTACCAGTTGGAGAGGTTGTCGATGACGAACGACTGAATGAGACGGCCTGCTGGTGTCGGGTCGTAGTCGTCGAGATAGGTCTGTACATTCTTTACTAATGTGTTCAGTTCTGACAGCAACCAGCGGTCGAAGTCTGGACGCTCTTCGTATGCAATGTCAGCCTCCTTATATTCGAAGCCATCCACATTCGCATACATTGTGAAGAATGAATACGCCTGCTGCAGCTTGATGAAGAACTGGCTCGTCACTTCCTTCACGCCTTCTGGGTCGAATGACAGGTTGTCCCAAGGTGAGGAGTTGGTGATCATGTACCAACGCACAGCGTCAGCACCATACGTGCCGATACACTCGAACGGATTGATGACGTTGCCCAGACGCTTCGACATCTTGATGCCGTTCTTGTCGAGCACGAGACCATTGGAGATGACAGCCTTGTAAGCCACTGAGTCGAACACCATAGTGGCGATGGCATGCAAAGTGAAGAACCATCCGCGTGTCTGGTCCACACCTTCGGCAATGAAGTCAGCAGGGTAGGCGATGCCCTTGTCAATCAGATCCTTGTTCTCGAATGGATAGTGAACCTGAGCGTATGGCATAGCACCTGAGTCGAACCAAACATCAATGAGGTCGAGTTCACGAGTGAGTACATTGCCCTTGTCGGAAACGAGTTTGATGTCATCCACGTATGGACGGTGCAAGTCGATCTTGTCGTAGTTCTCCTGACTCATGTCGCCTGGTACAAAGCCCTTGTCCTTCAATGGATTCGAAGCCATTACACCAGCAGCTACAGCCTTCTCAATCTCGTTGTAGAGTTCTTCCACGCTGCCGATGCACACTTCTTCGTGAGTGTCACGATTGCGCCAGATAGGAAGTGGGGTGCCCCAGTAGCGAGAACGGGAGAGGTTCCAGTCGTTGAGGTTTTCGAGCCACTTGCCGAAGCGTCCTGTACCTGTGCTCTCAGGCTTCCACTGGATGGTCTGGTTCAGTTCAAACATGCGGTCTTTCTTCGCTGTCGATTTGATGAACCAAGAGTCGAGAGGGTAGTAGAGCACGGGTTTGTCGGTACGCCAGCAATGAGGATAGTTGTGGATGTGCTTCTCAATCTTGAACGCCGTTCCCTCCTCTTTCATCTCCAGACAGAGCACCACATTCAAGTCCATATCCTTGTTGGCAGCTTTCTCATCGTACTTGCCTCCCTGATTGTATTTGGGGTCGTAGGCGTTCTTGACGAAGTCGCCGCTATGCTTCCAATAACTGTCGTTCACACAGAGCTTGACAAACTCCTCGTTCATGTCGTCCTTCACAAAGTATTTACCTGTGAAGTCCACCATTGGACGGGTGTCGCCAGCCTTGTCGATGATGAAGAGGGAAGGGATGCCTGCATCCTTTGCCACCTTCGCGTCATCAGCACCAAAGGTTGGAGCGATGTGTACGATACCTGTACCATCCTCTGTGGTCACATAGTCACCAGGAATCACACGGAATGCTTCGTCTTCCTTCACTACCACTTGGTTGTTCTCCAAAGCACAAGGCTTCACCCAAGGCATCAGCTGCTCGTAGTGCAAGCCCACGAGGTCAGTGCCTTTTCCTCTCCACAGAATCTCTGGCTTTTCCTCTTCGCCAAACTGGAAATATGCAGACAGACGCGCCTCTGCCAGGATGTAGATGGCTTCCTCATCCGTGTAAGGATTCTTTCCCTTGATGGCCACATAGTCAATCTTGGGGCCTACACAGAGAGCCGTGTTGGATGGAAGTGTCCAAGGCGTGGTTGTCCATGCGAGGATATAAGTCGGTGTATTCTGATTATTCAGAGTGCTCGGAGCTTCTTTGAGGAGGAACTGCGCTGTCACCGTCGTGTCTTTCACATCGCGATAACAACCAGGTTGGTTCAACTCATGCGAGGAAAGACCTGTACCCGCTGCTGGCGAATAAGGCTGAATCGTGTAGCCCTTATAAAGCAAGCCCTTGTTGTAGAGCTGCTTCAAGAGATACCACAACGTCTCAATGTACTTGTTGTCGTATGTGATGTATGGATGTTCCAAATCCACCCAATAGCCCATCTTGTCGGTGAGTTCTGTCCACTCGTTGGTGTACATCATCACGTTCTTGCGACAAGCATCGTTATAATCATCCACGCTAATTTTCTTGCCGATGTCCTCCTTCGTGATGCCCAGCGACTTCTCCACACTCAGCTCCACTGGAAGTCCGTGGGTGTCCCAACCAGCCTTGCGCTTCACTTGGAAACCCTGCATGGTCTTATATCTGAGGAATGTGTCCTTTATCGTGCGTCCCATTACGTGGTGAATGCCCGGATGTCCGTTGGCGGAAGGGGGACCTTCAAAAAAGATGAATTGAGGACAGCCTTCGCGTTCCTCAATGCTCTTGTGGAACATATCTTCTTGGTTCCACTGTTCCAAAACCTCCCTATTCACATCAGAGAGGTTCAGTTTAGCTCGTTCTGTAAACTTCATTGATTTGGTGAATGTAAAAATTCGCCCAGCGCGTGGGCTGGTTATTTCAATTTTATATCTTTCAGTTTTTGTTCTTTACCACAATAACGGCACTTCAGCGTCTCCATATCCTTGCGGTAGAAGACTGTCTTCATCGGTTCATTGTTGGTGATGCACACAGGGTTGGCGCACTTCACAATGTTGGTCAGCTTCTCAGGCAGGGTCACCTCACGCTTCTCCTTCACCTCGTAGTCCTTAATGACTGTCAGTCGGATGTTGGGGCATACCACAGCCAGTTTGCTGATCTCAGCCTCAGAGAAGAACTTACCTGAAATCTTGATAAGTCCCTTCTTGCCCATCACTTGACTCTTGAGGTTGTTGGCAATCACCACCTCTTCCTTGAACTTCTCCAAATCGAGCAGTTGCACAATCGTGAAAAGCTTATCCGTTGGTATGTGGTCGATGACGGAGCCATTCTCCAATGCCGCCACCATCATGTTTTCTTTATTCTGTTCCATCCTTCTTAGCCGATAATTGTTTGATCCTTTTTAATATCCTCCAATGTGATGCCCAGCACGTCGCAAATCAATGCCTCACGAGCATAGAGTCCGTTCTGAGCCTGGTCGAAGTAATATGCGTGCTGGCTCTCGTCCACATCATACTCAATCTCGTTCACACGAGGCAGTGGATGCAGAATCTTCATGTTTTCCTTGCACTTACCCAGCATGTTTGCCTTCAGGATGTAAGCATCCTTCACACGCTCATACTCCATCAAGTCTGTGAAACGCTCTCGCTGCACACGGGTCATGTACAGAATGTCAGCATCTGCAATGGTGTCCTCCGTGAAATCCTGTTGCTCCACATACTTGATGCCGTTCTGCTGGCAGTAGAGCTTATACTCCTCTGGCATCTCCAATTCTTTGGGCGCAATGAAATGGAACGTCGGGTTGTACTTCCGCATCGACATCAGCAGAGAGTGTACTGTGCGGCCATACTTCAGGTCGCCCACCATGTATATGTTCAGGTTCTCCAGCGTCCCCTGCGTCTTATAGATGGAATAGAGGTCAAGCATCGTCTGTGATGGGTGCAGGTTCGAACCATCGCCCGCATTGATGATGGGCACATCCGTCACCTCGCTCGCATACAATGCTGCACCTTCCAACTTGTGACGCATCACAATCACGTCAGCATAGTTGCTCACCATCTTGATTGTGTCCTTCAGGGTCTCACCCTTCGACGAACTTGTCACCTTCGGGTCGGTGAAACCAATCACACGGGCACCCAGTCGGTTCGCAGCCGTCTCAAACGACAACCTCGTCCTCGTGCTCGGCTCGAAGAACAGCGTAGCCACCACCTTGCCCTTCAGCAATTGGCGGTTCGGATGTGCTTCAAACTCAGCCGCCATGTCGAGCAGATATTGAATCTTCTCCTTCCCATAGTCGGCAATCGAAACAATGCTCCTGTTTTCCATCTTTCTGTCTTTTTATTTCGTTCTTTTTCCGTTTCCTCTTTCTCAACCCCACAAAAATCGTGCAAAGATACGAAAAAATTTCCTAATCCCGTGAAAAGCCACCCCAATATCTTTCACGAACATGAAAAAATGAAGCTCAAGTTTCAAGAATTCTTTCTTTTCGTTGAACGAAAGGGGTGTTTCGCTGAATCTTTTTGGAAAGATAGGGAAAGTGTTGTAATTTTGCAGCGATTACAAAATACTTAGAATATGAAAAAGAATATGAAGAAACTTTTATGGACGGTCTTGATGCTGGCAGGAACGCTGCCGACTTTGGCTGATGATTATCCTTATTTGACGTTTGAACTGACGGATGGGGCGAAGGCTTCCGTTTCTATTGAATCGCTGACACTGACTATCAACGGCACAACGTTGAAGGTCGGTTCGCAGACTTTTATCCTCTCGAATCTCTCGAAAATGTACTTTTCGACGACAGACGAGACGACAGGAGGTGAGAATGCTATTAATGAGGTGAAAACTAATGATTCTCTTTTGGACAATGCAGAAATTTACGATTTGAATGGTCGGAAGGTGACCAAGGATCAGATGCAGAAAGGTGTGTATATCGTGAAGACCCAAGAAAGAACCTGTAAAATCGTGGTAAAATGAAAAAGATTTGTGCATTTTTCATGGGGCTCATGCTGACGATAGCAGTTATGGGCCAGACGCTGAACGTGAAGGTGGGCAGCGTTGTTTATCAGTATCCTGCTGACCAGACAGGTGAGATGACTTATACTGATGGTACCAAGCTGACCATCATGGGAAAGACGTTTATGCTTGCCGACATCGACGCGATGACTGTGGATGATACGGAGGTGACGGATAACCTTGTGGCGGTGGAATATGGCGCTGGGTCTGCCACTATCTATGTGGCTGGTAATGTGGCACAATATGTGGAGCCTGTAGTGAGCGGTGCCCACGTCACTATTGCACAGAGTAACACGGATGCTGTGGATAAGGAGGAGATTACTTATCAGCTGTCGGGAACGACCTCCGATGGCTCGCTGTCACTTTCAGGTTCATATAAGTGTACGGTTTCATTGGCTGGTGTCACATTGACCAACCCCAGTGGGGCAGCCATCAACATCACCAATTCGAAGCGCATTCAGATGAGTGCCAAGAAGGGGACCACGAACACGTTGACCGACGGTGCAAGTGGTTCGCAGAAGGCTTGCATCTATAGCAAGGGACAGATTCAGTTCCAGGGAAACGGCATCCTGAATGTGGTGGGTAAGACCAAGCATGGCATTAAGAGTGCTTCGTATGTCTCAGTGAAGAACCTGACGCTGAATGTCACCTCGGCTGTGAGCGATGGCATCAGTTGTGAAGAGTACTTCTTGATGAAGAGTGGGGTAGTAACCATCAGTGGTGTGGGTGACGACGGCATTCAGTGCGACTTGGGCGGTGAAACCAGTACGGGTGAGACCGAAGATCACGACGATGAGGACAGCGGCAACATCTACATTGAGGGCGGTACACTGACTGTGACCACGACGGCTGCTGCTACTAAATGCATCAAAGCGAATGGAGACCTTTATATCAGCGACGGCACACTGAATATCACCACCACAGGAAATGGCGCTTACGACAGCGATGATAAGGATGCGAAAGGATGTGCTGGTATGAAGTCGGATGGTAATATGACGATCAGTGGTGGTACGATGGTGCTGAAATCAACGGGTACGGGCGGCAAGTGTATCAAGTCGGATGGTAAACTCACCCTCACAGGTGGTAGCATTGATGCCACAACGACTGGTGGCACTTATTCCTATAGTAGCAAGAAGGCTCAACCCAAAGCCGTTAAGAGCGATGGCGATATGGTTGTCAGCGGAGGAAGTCTCAAAGCCACTTCAAGCGGACATGAGTCCATCGAAACTAAGGGCACGCTGACGATCACTGGTGGTACGGTCTATGCTTTCAGTTCGTCGGATGATGCGATCAACTCGTCTAGCCACATGTATCTGAAGGGTGGAACGGTGACGGGTGTCAGCAATGGTAACGACGGTATCGACAGCAACGGCAACATGTATATCTCGGGCGGCACCATCATCGCCTGTGGATCGGGTCAGCCTGAATGTGGACTGGATGCCGCTGAACGTTACAACCTCTATATTACGGGTGGCACAGTACTTGCCATCGGTGGCGGCAACAATACGGTCACTTCGACGAGCGGTTCACAGTGTGTGCTCAGCACCACAGGCAGTCCTACAGCTGGTACGGCGGTCAGTGTGAAGAGTGGTTCAACGGAATTGGCTTCATTCACCGTGCCTACGGGTTATTCACCATCCAGCGGTGGATTTGGTGGTGGCGGATTTGGCGGATTTGGTGGCAGACCTGGCGGTGGTGGTCAGAGTACCAGCAGCTCTTTCAGTTATCTGCTCAGTTGCCCAGGACTCACATCGGGCACCAGCTATACCGTGACCATCGGTTCTTCATCATCCTCATGTAAGGCTGCCACCAGCTATTCGGGAAGATGATCAAGTGATGTAACAATAATATCCCGTTACTTACGTTATTTAATATGACAATAAGATACTGGATGAAGCAGTTCCGACAGGAAAACCTGATATACTTGGCAGTGTGGGGTTTGCTCTTTGCAGCCCCGCTGCTGAGTTTGTATGTGCGGATGGTCAGCGACTCAGACATTACGTTCAACTGGACAGAGGTGTTTACCGTGTGGCGCCATTTCCTGCTCTACCTGGTGCTGTTCCTTATCCACAATTTTCTGTTGGCACCGTTGCTGGTGTATGGACATAAACGGATTGCGTACTTCTCCATTGTGGCGGTACTGTTAGTTGGATTCACACTTTATCAGTGCAATAGCAGACCTCAAATGCGGGAGCACAGAGAGCATCGTCCTCCGATGGAGCAGATGGGCAGACACGTTCCGCCTCCCTTCGAGAAGCGTGACCCTCATTGGAAACAACGTCCTGAGCGTCCTGAACGTCCTGATATGCCGCCTCCCATCATTGGCGAATACGATATTTTGGCGATTGTGGTGCTCATCCTGATGTTTGGTGCCAACATCGGTATCAAAGGATTTTTTCGAGGTTGTGATGACCGCAAACGGCTGGCTATGTTGGAGCATGAGAACTTAGAGCAACAGTTGGAGTATCTGCGCTATCAGATTAATCCACACTTCTTTATGAATACGCTCAACAACATCCATGCTTTGGTGGATATAGACCCTGAGCAAGCCAAGGACACTATTTTGGAATTGTCGAATATGATGCGATTTGTGCTCTACGAAGGCAACAAACAGGGTGTGTCACTGGCTCGTGAACTGGACTTCATCCGACACTATGTCACGTTGATGCAACTGCGTTATACGGATAAGGTGAAGATCACGCTCAACCTACCTCTGGAATCACCTGAACGCCAGATTCCGCCCCTCATCCTCATCACCTTCATCGAGAACGCCTTCAAGCACGGCATCAGCTATCAGCGTGAGTCGTTCATCGAGATCAATGTCGCTGTGGAGGGTGAGATGCTGCGGTTTAGTTGTCGCAACTCAAAAGCAGAACGTCCCAACGAGGAGAAAGGTGGGGTAGGACTAGCCAACATCCGCAAGCGTCTCGACCTGCTTTATGACCATAACTACACGCTCCATATCGATGACACCTCCGATGTCTATTCTGTGGAGCTAACCCTTCCTCTTCAATCGTAAACTCAATTGTAACTCGTCAAATTGTAGATTTCCATGATTCGTTGTCTCGCCATCGATGATGAGCCATTAGCGCTCAAGCAGCTCGTAGCCTATATCCAGAAGGTTCCGTTCCTCGAACTTGCAGCTCAGTGCCAAAGTGCGCTGGAGGCTCGCACCTTTTTGGAGAACGACACCGTCGAGGCCATCTTCTGCGACATCAACATGCCCGACCTCAACGGTATGGACTTCGTGAAGTCGCTTGCCTCACCGCCTCTTGTTGTCTTCACCACTGCCTATTCAGAGTATGCTGTCGAGGGCTTCCGTGTGAATGCCGTTGACTATCTGCTGAAGCCTTTTGGATTGCAGGAGTTCCAGAGGGCTGCGAATCGACTCAAGGAAAGGATAGAGGGAACCCCTCTCACCTCCAACCTCATACCTCAACCCTCCAACGATACCCTTTTCCTCAAGACTGACTACCGCATTGTCAATGTGAATATTCCCGACATCCGTTATGTCGAGGCGATGAGTGAGTATTTGAAGGTGTGGTTGGACAGTCAACCCAAGCCCATCGTCACCTTCCTCTCCATGAAAAAAATGGAGGAACGGCTACCCAATTATTTCATGCGCATACACCGTTCCTACATCGTTAATCTCACCAAGATTCAGGAAGTCAACAAGAACCGCGTCGTGATGGATGAGCATACTTATCTTCCCGTTGGCGATCTCTACAAAGAGGCTTTTCAGCAGTATCTGAACTCAAAGTTCCTCACTCGCTGATCGGATAGGGCACTCCACTGATCATCGTTCTCTCCAGCCCATATTCCCTTGACGGCTCCCTTGACGACCTCCGAAAACGTTCAGGCGGTAGCTGAGGTGGAGGATGGCGTAACTGGTGATGGCATTGACTTCGCGGTCTGTCCATCCGTTGGCATTGACCGTACGTGAAAAGTTCGACTGTTCGTGCAGGATGTCATACCACTGGAGCATCACGGTGAGTTTCTTGCCACGCAGGAAAGCGTGTGACACCTGCGCATTCCAGAGCAATTCGTTAGTGTTGAGCGACTGGTCGCTATAGCCACGTTTGCTGTACATGTGGAAGTCGGTGGACAGGCTGGTGCCCCACGGGAAAGTGATTTTCGTGTTACCACCATACTGGAAATTCCATGTGGTCAGATTGCGCGACGCTTGCAACTCGTTCTCCGTGCGGGCATAGGTGATGTTGGTGTTCAGCGAGACGTTGATGTTCTTTTTGCGGAAGCTGAGCGACACGGACGGCGTGAGGTTGTAGGTGTGGGTGACGTTGCGTTGAGATGATGATGTCCGATTCAGATTGACGTAGGAGACGTGATGGTTGTAGTTGCCTCGCATGGAGCCACTGACATCCCAGCGGTTCAGGGTGTCGAGCGATATGTTGAAGGTGGCACCGCCATTCGTACTCCAGTTGCCGTTGAAGTTCTCTGGTCGTGAGATGCGTCCGCCTGTCTCCTCGTTGTAGGTGACGATATTGCCCACTGTATTTCTGGTGCTCCGCACGCTGGCGTTGGTGCTGTAGCTCCACCGACGCTGCGCCTTGGGGATGGTGTTCCCCAGGCTATCCTCCACATATTTGGGCGAGCTTTGCTTCTGGAAGTTGACATCGAAGTTTGTCGTGAACGAAGGTTTCAGTCCTGGATTACCCATCGTGATGTTCAGCGGGTTGGTGTCGTCGTAAATATTGAGGAGTTGGGTGATGGACGGTTGCTGAGTCTGTCCACGCAGGGTCACCTGCAGATTGGTTTGCTGGTTGAAGCGGTAGCGCAGGTTGAGGGTGGGAGAGTAGTTGGTGACGGTACGGGTCGTATCGACCGGTCGCCCCAGATATTGCTGGATGTAGCGTGACCGCTGAGGTTGGGCAGACACACCTACGTTCATGTTGATCTGATTGCGCACATACCGCAGCTGCACATTGAGGTTGTGTCCATACTCTGTGCGTTCCGAATATCGGCTCAGACGGGTGGAGAGATATTCTTCGTATGGGTTCTCCAGAAATCCGAAGAGCTGATTGAACTCCCGATAGTCCTGCAAGGCGGCATTGAAGGCTTCATCGCCAATGTCGGGGAAGTCGTATGTCAGAGGGTCGTTCTTTTGATGACTGTAACGGAAGTTGTAGTTCACCTGCAGGAAGATGCCTTGCGAACCAGCGTTACGTTGGTTGCCTCCACCGCCGCCTCCACCACGGTTACCACCGCCACTACCGCCTCCGGGGCCGCCACCTTGATTTCCGCCGCCAAAGTTACCTCCGCCTCTGTTCCCTCGCCTGTTCTCTTGGGGCTGGATGCTGTCAATACTTAAGGTATCTACAGGCGCAGGCTTGGCTTTGAAGATATAGAGCGGTTCGGTATAGGTGATGCCCACGTTATAATTGAAGTTGTTGTTGGGCGATGCTGTGTATCGGTTGGTCTGATAGGTCGAGTCGTTGCCCGAGGTGGTTCTGGTCTTGTATAGATGCACCATCGAGAGGTTGGCATTGCGGTTTTTGTTGTCGCTGTAGCTGATGTTGCCGTTGACCGCCAGGTTGCGTCCATTGTTGCTGAAGCGGCGATGTAGCTGCAGCTGTGTGCTGAGGTTCTTGTTCTCGCCATAGCTCATCGACTTGTTCTCTCTGCCGTTGACAATCAGTCCAAGACTGTCCATCGTGCTCCGACCCTCAATGCTCAGAGGGTTGGTGACGTGCTCGAAGGGATCGGCGTTGAACGAGGCATTGGTCGAATGACTACGGCTGTCGTTGGTGGAGAACGTCACATTGGGACGGAAAGAGAACGTGGTGACCGAGTCGATGGTCCATTGCAGGTTCATGTTTCCTGTCCAGCTGTTGTTGCGCGAGTAGCTTTGGCTGATGCTGTTGGAGAATGAACCGCCACGCGTGTTGACGAAGTTTTCCGACCCCGTGCGGTTCCAGTTGTCGGCTGTGCTGTGGCTCCACGTCACACGTCCACTCATCTTCAGGTCTTTGTCGTTCTCATAACTGATGTCCAGCGCCGCCGTTTGCGTGTTACGCTGTCCGTTGCCGTTGCCACGTCCTCGTCCGCCACGTCCTGAGAAGTTGCGGTCGTTCACATTGTTGGCATTGCCCATGAACGTGTAGCGCATAGCGCCAAACGGTTTCATGGCAGTCAACCTGATGCCATAACGGTCATCTGTTCCATAACCCAAGTCGGGATTGGCTTGCAAACCGCGTCGGGCACTCTTCTTGGTGGTGAACTCC
The DNA here is from genome assembly GCA_017614895.1 of Bacteroidaceae bacterium. Lineage (GTDB taxonomy): Bacteria > Bacteroidota > Bacteroidia > Bacteroidales > Bacteroidaceae > Minthosoma. Next base: position 10,857 of record JAGAAZ010000008.1, read on the forward strand.
ATCACAAAGTCATCCTCACCATCGTCGATGCCAGTCAGTCGTGAGAGGTCACTCTTTTCGTCATACACCTTCACCTTCTCAATCACATACGAGGGCAGGTTCTTCATCACGGCGCTGTTGTTGCCAGTCATGAAGTCGCGACCGTCCAGCTTGAACCGCTTCACCTGTTTGCCATTGACGGTGATGCCACCATTCTCATCGATTTCAGCTCCAGGCAAAACCTCCACCAATGCCTCGATGACCGCACCTTCCGGCACATCGAAAGCATCGGCATTGAAGATTAGCGTGTCGTCTTTCACCACCATCTTGGGCAGGTTGGCCGTGACCACCGTCTCGTCCAGCTGCACAATGTCTGGATCCATCCAGATGGTGCCCAACGACACATTCTGACGGGCTTTCTTCTCAATCGACACCAACCGCTGCTTATAGCCGAGGAAAGTCAACTTCAGCAGATACTTGCCCGTATTGGCCGAAGCAAACCCGAAGCGTCCATTCTGGTCAGAATAGACCCCCTTCACAAATGTGGTGTCAGTTCTGTTGCGTCGGGTGGTGAGTTCGTAGAGTTGTAATGTGGTATTGTAAAGCGGTTCTCCCGTGGAATTATCAATCACACGCCCACTGATCGCATCGCTTTTGTTCTGCTGAGCTGCAACAGGCAACACGCCCACTGCGATGAGCAGGACCATCAACATGATATGTCGTAAAAAGGAAGATTGTTTCATCATATCGTCATAGACCCGAGAAACAGCAATAAGTAAATAAGGAGATGTAATACTTTCAATAAAATCTTAAAATAATTATCCATGTTGATGCAACATGAAAGATTTTTCGTACCTTTACAGCGCAATATTGCAATCTCATCAGAAGACAGAACTTATGAAACAACTTTTTCTTTCTATCGCCATGATGGCAGCGGCTTCGCTGACCGAGGCACAGGTAAACATCAACATCGATGCCCAGCAACGAGGGCCAGCAATTAGCCCGACGCACTACGGCATTTTCTACGAGGACATCAATCATGCTGCCGATGGTGGCATCTATGCTGAACTGATTCGTAACCGTTCGTTCGAGGACGGCCCGAGATTTGGTGCCCCTGCCGATATGCAGGGATGGACCACGGAGACCACAGAAGCAGCTCTCATCAATGCCCGACTCATACAGCCTACCAAGCAAACACCGCTGCTGAATGCTGTGCAGCACAATGCGCTGGAACTGACCATCAAGGCCACAGCACAGAACCCTGTGTTTCTGGTGAACAAGGGTTTCTGGGGCATCAACGCTGTACAGGGTCGCACTTATCGCCTCTCTTTCTGGGCAAAGGCTCCGAAGTACAAAGGCACTGTGCAGGCGATGTTGCGCAATGCGGCTGGCGACGAGAAGCTGGCACAGGCATCAATCTCTCTCGACCCCAAAGCGAAGGGATGGACGAAGTACGAGGCTGTGCTGCTGTCAGAAGGTAATGATGACAAGGCGCAGTTCGCGTTGGTCTTCGACGGTGTGGGCACGATTGACCTCGATGTGGTGAGCCTCTTCCCACCTACCTTCAAGAACCGTGAGAATGGTATGCGTCCCGACCTTGCCAACATGCTGTGGCAGATGCATCCGAAGTTCATGCGCTTCCCGGGCGGTTGTTTCGTGGAGGGTCAGGACTCGCCCGACAATGCTTTCCGTTGGGAACGCACCATCGGTCCCATTGAGGAGCGTGAAGGACACTGGAACGTGAACTGGGGTTATCGTACCACCGACGGTCTTGGATTCCATGAGTATCTGCAACTGGCAGAAGACTTGGGTGCCAAGCCGCTCTATGTAGTGAATGTGGGTTTGTGGCACGGAGGGATGACCCCTGTGGATTCCATCCAGCCCTGGATTGACGAGTGCCTGAATGCCCTGGAATATGCCAATGGCGACGTGACGACGAAATACGGTGCCCTGCGTGCCAAGAATGGGCATCCTGCACCTTTCAACATTGAATATCTGGAAATCGGTAACGAGAACAACCAGCCCGATCCACGTCAGCAGAGTGACCACTATTACGAGCGCTATGACCAGTTCCGCAAGGCTATCCGTGCCAAGTATCCCAACGTGAAGCTCATCGGCAATGTGGTGGCTTGGGGCGATGACAATCCGAAGTGGGGTAGTGCCCTGGAAGTGGATTTGCTCGACGAGCATTATTACCGCACCCCAAATTGGTTTGCCGACAACTTCCACAAGTATGATACCTATCCCAGAACGCTGCCCAATGGCAAGCCCGCTCCCAAGATTTATGTGGGTGAGTATGCTGTGACGAACGGCTTCGGCAACCTGGGCAACCAGAATGCAGCTTTGGGTGAAGCCGTCTATATGATGGGTATGGAGAACAACAGCGACATCGTGCCGCTGAACAGCTATGCCCCCATCTTCGTGAATGAGAACGATGCCAAGTGGCGTCCCGACATGATACGCTTCTCGTCAAGCCGTGTAATGGGCACCCCTTCCTACTACGTGCAGATGCTGATGGCTCAGAACGTGGGCAAGCAGGTGGTGAAGGTGCAGCAGGACAACCCTTACGAGGGGCAGATGCGCAAGTGCATCACACCGAAGCAGAGCCGCGTAGGTTATTCCTCTTGGGGTACACAGGCCAGCTACACCCATTGCGACCCACTGCCCAAGACGGGGAAACCTGAATTTGTCAGCGGACACTGGGAGATAAACGATGGCATCCTGCAGCATAAAGCATACGAGGAAGGTCCGCTGGCCATTTGCAACCACGTCATCGACTCCGACCACTACACCATCCAGTGTCGTGCTCGTAAGGACAACGGTCCAGAAGGTTTTCTCATCGTCTTCAACTATGTGGATGAGAAGAACTACTGCTGGTTGAACTTCGGTGGTTGGGGCAACACGCAGCACGCCATTGAGCAGATCAGCAGCGGTGGCAAGATACAGACTGTCACCCGACGTGGACGTGTGGAGGAAGGACGTTGGTACGACGTGAAGCTGCAGGTGAACGGCGACAGCGTGAAGGCTTGGCTCGATAACGATCTGGTGTTCGATACCGTGCTGAAGAGCGACGAGTCGAAGGGCATCTTCTCTTCTGCCACCATCGACGACCAAGAGGGTGAGATGATTGTGAAGATTGTGAACAACGGCGACGAGGGCACCACCGCTAACATCAACCTAAAGAACTTCGAGGCGAAGAGTGCCCGTGTCATCCGTCTCAAAGCCAACGACGGTATGGACGAGAACACGCTCCAGTCACCCACCCACATCTCTCCTGTTGAACAGCTGCTCGCGCCCGACCACGACTCTGTCCAGCTAGAAGTGCCTGCTTATTCACTCAATATTGTCCACATTACCCATTGACCACTTCACATACAAATCTGCTCTCATACCCGAAAACAAGGGGATGAGAAGTCCAGAAAGTAAGGTCAGTTGGGACGGTTTCCACCGCCAAACATCATGGGCTGTGCGTTTTCCGTCAGCACTTCCACATCACTATATCCCATGCGTTCGCCTTGTGCCAGTCGCAGGCCTTCCACACGGATGACTTTGGCACGGGTGGGCTTGCAGCGTACGGTCTGCCAGATGGGGTTGTTCACGATGTTCGAGAACTCGCCTTCGCCCAGTGTCTCCCACGTTTGCCAGTCGGTGGTGGCGGCAATGCGGTAGTGGGTGACGAGACCTTCACGTGAATCCTGTGGGGGCAGATAACGGAATCCTGTGACGGTCGCCTCGTCGTTGAGGGTCACGAACATCATCTTGTCTGCTCCGAAGAAGATATAGTAATCTGATGCATGCTTCTCGCCAGCGTCAGGGGTTTCCTGAGTGATGTCAGGAGCCAGATAGACGGATGTGCGTTTGATGATGGGTTCGCATTTGGCGTCGGTGACGGTGAATCGCAGACGGGTAGCAGTGACCTTGTGGAAGCAGATGATGCGGCGATGCCCGATGGTGGTCAGACCATCTCCGTTATCGACGAGTTCGTCTTTGAGTGGCACCCACTGTCCATTGACCTCAGCCTCCAGCGAGAACTTCTTCACACGCTGTCCGTAGCGGATGTCCTCCTCAGCCACGAAGCGGTTGAAGGTGGTAGGTTTCTTGAAGGTGATGATGGTCTCATTCCCATTCGTCTTTTTCTTGGCTTTCTTGGTGAGGTCGGTCTTGAACACCTCGTGAATCATCTTGTTGAAGGCGATGCCTCGCAGTGAGTCTGTAGGATGAATACGACCATTGGGGGCGATTGGGAAGTTGAGCAGCAGGCAGGAGTTGCGGCCTACCGATTTATAATAGGTGTCCATCAGTTTCGAGAGGCTCTTCACGTTCTCGTTCTCGGTCTCATGATAGAACCACCCCGGACGGATGCTGGTGTTTGTCTCACCTGGCACCCACACATTACCGTTCTCCAGTCCGTAATGCAGTTGCTCGTAAGGTACATCACCCTTGTCGTTCAGCAGACTCCAGTTGGTCTCTCCGATGTTGCCAGCCTCAGTGCCCACCCAACGCAGGTCGCCGCGATCGCTGCCGTCGTTCCAGATGAGGCATTTGGGTTGCAGTTCGCGAATCATCTTGTAGGTCTCAGGCCATTCGTAGTAGGTTGTGCGGTCAATACGGCGCATCTCATTGGCACCACCATACCAACCGTCACCACCGTTGGCACCATCAAACCACACCTCGAACATATCGCCATACTCCGTCAGCAACTCACGCAGCTGGTTGCGGAAATAGGTCACGTAGGCAGGTTTGCCGTATTCTGGATGGTTTCTGTCCCAAGGCGAGAGATAGACGGCATATTCCAGTCCTTCCTCTTTGCAGGCTTCAGCCAATTCACGCACTACATCACCCTGACCGTTCTTCCAGGGGGAGTTCTTCACCGAATACTCCGTATATTTCGAGGGCCACATGCAGAATCCGCAGTGATGCTTGGCGGTGAAGATGATGCCCTTCATGCCTGCCTGTTTGCAGACACGTGCCCACTGGCGGCAATCCAGATTGCTGGGGTTGAACAACTTCGGGTCTTCGTTGCCAAAGCCCCACTCCTGATCGGTGTAGGTGTTCAGCGAGTAGTGGATGAAGGCATACATCTCCATCTCCTGCCAGCGCAACTGGTTCTCCGACGGCACAGGACCACAAGGCGTTTTGCTCTGGGCATTCATCGCCAAAGCCACACAGCACACAATGATTGTAGTAAATAGTTTCTTCATATTTTTATCATTTATCATTTTTCATTTAGCGAAGCGCTTACTGCTTTACCGTTGTATTCCACCATTTTGCCCTCAGGATTTACGAGGTCAAGGGGCTTTGGATGGTCTTTCGTGATCAGCACCACATTGAAGCGGCGATTCTTCAGCATCCCGTTGAACTGTCCCTTGCGGGCACCGAAGGAGACGGTCTTCGTAGCATCATCATAGGTGATGTCGATGGTGGCATACTTCCCCTTCTCGTAGTTGTAGTTCGTGCCCTCGTCCTCATAGAGCTGGAACTGCCCGTCCTGTCCTGCATAGACGTAGAGGTTGATGAGTTCTGCGGGCTTCTCGTCGCTCCACTGCATCTCAGGTCCGAAAGGAATGATGGCACCTTCGCGGACAAAGACAGGAATCTGCTCGTATGGCGCATCAACTACCTGCATCTGACCACCTGCTATATACTCATTGGTGTAGAGGTTATACCAGCCACACTGCTTGGGGAAATAGACACTGCGGTTGCGAGCCTTGTAGTAGCCCACAGGACAAGCCATCAGCGCAGGACCCAGCATCCACTGGTTACCGATGTCTTCCACTTTCCTGTCACCGTTGAAGTCCATCACGAGGGCACGCATCAGGGTGTAGTCCTTGAAATGTGCCCAACCTGCCAACGAATAGAGATAAGGCATCAGCTGATAGCGCAGCTTGTCGTAATAGACGAACGACTGGTAGGCAGGATGGTCATCGGGGGCAATGTTCCAGATCTCGCGCAACGGCCACTGACCATGACTGCGGAAAAGAGGAATGAAAGCGCCAAACTGATTCCAGCGGCACTGCAATTCACGCCACTCCTTCAAGTCCTCGTTCTCCTGACCCGTGCGGTCATAGAGTTGTTGGGCTGCCACATAGCGGCTCTCCACACAGAAGCCACCCTGATCCATTCCCCAGAAGGGGATGCCCGACATTGAGTAGTTCAGTCCTGCCGTCATCTGGGCACGCATATCCTCCCAACGGGTGCCAATGTCACCACTCCAAGTGGCTGTGGAATAACGCTGTTCGCCAGCAAAGCCGCTGCGGGTCAACAGGAATACACGGGGCTCATTCAGCTTCCCTTTCCACACACTGCGCTGCCCATTGTAGATGGCGTCTGCATTGACTGTCGAGTAGGCATTGAAATATTCCGTCGAGGTGCCGAGTGCCGTCGGACCACACAGGGCTTTGCGATACCACATTGGGGTACAGTCACGCACGTTTGGCTCTGAGGCATCCATCCACCAAGCATCAATGAGAGTTGACAATTGAGAGTTGACAGTTGACAGTTTGGTGCCCTTGAGGGCAAGGCCTGAATACAGTTTCTCGTCCATTTGTCGCCAGAACATCTTGCGGGCATCGGGGTCATAGGCATCATAGAAGCCATTCTTGTAGCCAGGACCCACCCAGTCGTGGATGTCGTCAGTGGGCGACTGGTTATACATCCATCCCTTGTCGTTGAGTTCCTTATAGTTGTCGGTATTCACGTAGAACTTGGGCCATACGCTGATCATGAAGCGACCATGCATCTGGTGCACATCGTCAAGCATTTTTTGAGGATCAGGATAGCGCGAAGCTTCAAACTCATGACTGCCCCACTGATCCTCTGGCCAGTAGTTCCAGTCCTGCACAATGTTATCAATAGGAATCTGACGCTTGCGGAACTCAGCCAATGTCCCCACCAGTTCCTCCTGCGTCTTATAGCGTTCGCGACTCTGCCAGAACCCCAATGCCCACTTCGGATAGAGCGATGCCTTGCCCGTCAGCGTGCGATAACCTGAAATCACCTCGTCCATATTCTGTCCAGCAATGAAGTAGTAGTCCATATCCTTCGCCATCTCACACCAGATGGTCAGCGCCTGACGGTCACGATAAGTACGTGGTTCTGCCACACGCAGACCGCAATACGACTCGCCACCATCAGGTTGCCACTCGATGCGCAGGTGTACACGTTTCCCTGGACGCAGGGACACATTAAACTTATACGCGTTGGGATTCCATGCCGTACGCCAACGCTCGGACACCACTTCCTTGCCATCGATGTAAACCTTGATATAACCTGCATAATAGAGAATGAACTGGTATGGGGTTGGAGCCCACTCCACATCATCAGGGTTCACTCCAGTGGGAGGAGTAAAGGGTTGAGATTCAGGCTCGATAAAGCCCTCGTACACCACATGGGCACCAGCCAGATTGAATCCCTTCGGCAGGTTCTTGATACCCCCATTGTCCGTGCGGTTGGCTATCTCCGACTTCGCGGGCGTACCATATTCAAAATAGAGGCTGTCCTCGTCGCGCACCAGCTTCTTGCCTCTCGCATCGATATACGTGCCAGTCAGATGACCTTCACGACCCTGCTTGTCGTAGAGCTTGAAAGCACGGTTCAGTTGCAGGTAGTCGTGCGGATTGCCGAAACGGCAGTAGGAGTAGGCATCCCAAAGGATTCCGTAATTCTTATTTGACAACACAAAGGGGATGCTCACCTTGGTGTTATATTGAAACAGGTCCTCGTTCTTGCCCTTCATATTAAACTCCTCGCTCTGGTGCTGCCCCAAACCATAGAAAGCCTCATCATCGGGACTCTCGAACTTCATCTGCCAAGTCAACCCATGCTTCTGCTCCTCCGTGGGCTGCACACCACCCTTGATGCCCAGCTCGCGCTCAGGCACCGTAAAATCCCAGAACTGCTTGCCGTCCTCAAATTCAGCTTCCTTCAGCAACCGCTCCTTACCCTCGCCGTCATAGAACCACACCTCGCCCTTGGACTTACTGACCACGGCACGTACATTCTTGGCAATCACCATCACTGCCTCCTCAGATTCCTCAATGGTGTAGCTGCCCTTGGCGGGAGCAGCCTGCGGTACAATCATGAGACTCTGCGGTTTCACGGGTAGTTCGTCCTTCGATGTGGCACGTACACGGATGATGTGGTCGTTCACCACCTCCAGACGCACC
>JAGAAZ010000058.1 GCA_017614895.1 Bacteroidaceae bacterium
CATATACTGAGGTGTCTCGGGCATCACAGACATCGCATAGTCGTTGATTTCCTGAGGGGTATCTTTGCCAGCCAACGACGAAACAAACCCTGTGATGACATCGCGACAGTCAGGACCATCGAAGGCATGACCGAACTGATTGACCGCTTCAACATACTCTGGTGTCTCAGTACCATCGTAGAAACAATAGACACCATCAACATCTACCAACGCACCTTTATGGGTGGTGGTCATGATGGTGTGTCGGCAAACGGGTGTGCCCAAACTATGACCCACAAGAATCACATTGCTCTTAACGCCGTTCTCATTCAGCACTTCATCAATGGCATGGGCAAAGAAGTCAAGCGTGTATTCTACATGAGGCTTGTCACTTTGTCCATAGCCAGGCAGGTCGATAAACACGAGTTGCAGGTCTTTGTCATCACGGAAAGCCTCGAACTGCTTCTCCCATGTGTTCATGTCGCAGCCAAATCCGTGAACAAAACAGATGGTCTTGGCATCTGCTTGGCTATTCCATATCTTATAATGTACACGAATACTATCGTCAATAGTAACGTACTGAGACTCTAGTTCGCTGAGTGTCTGAGGCTGGCTGCCACAGCCTGCCAGCAACAATAGAGCGTATAACAAATAAAATACTGTTCTTTTCATTACATCTTGTTGTTTTCAAATTCGTTTGCAAAATTACAACTTATCTTTCTTTTCTGCAAGTAGCTGATTAAAATTCCACTCTGTAGGCAATATTCGGGAAGGTGAGGGAGGTGTACTTGTCCACCACCTCGTGGGTGTTCAGTTCGAAGGTCTGCCCGTGGAAGGTGCGCATCTGCAGGTATTCGAGAATGAAGTGATGAGAGGTGCGCTTCTTGTTGATGGTGTATTTAACAGAGAAGGCATATCCAACGTTCATCTTCATCTCTTTGCTGTATGGGTCAGCACCATCGTCCTCTGGGATGGACTTGTCTGGGCGTTGCATCACGTCCTCATAAGTGAGGCCAGCAGGCATAGGCGTGTAGCGGTCACCACCCATAAGCGTGAGTCTGCCATTGATGCCAAAGACGTTCTTGCGAGCATGTCCTACCATCCACTCCTTACCACCAAGGATATTGGTGATAAAGCCTCTGTCATGACGTGAATGATGCCATACCTTTTGTGCATCACGATACTCTGACTTGAAGAGGGTGGCTGTGAACATACCATACAGGCCGTCTTTTAAGTAACGTTCCAGCGTGAGGTCGATGCCATAGTTACGACCAGCACCCTCGTTGACCAAGGCGCGATCCTGAAAGAATTTGCGATGATTGATAACAGAGTAGTTCGTTCCTTGCTCTACAGGCACATCGAAGAGCCATTGCCAGTAAGGTTCCACCTTCAGAATGGCGTTCTCACCCAAACGCTGGGCAAAAGAGGCAGAGATATAATGTGAACGGGTAAGACCAAGGTCCTTGTTGGGATTCTTTCCCGTCATAGTAACGAAGTAGGTGTCGATAGTCTCCTTGCGACTGTTCATGGCGTATGCCACAGAGACGGTGCTGGATGCAGAGGTCTTGTACTGCATGCTTACACGAGGTTCGAAGAGCAATTGGTCGTTGAGGTTGAACCACATGATGTTCGCTCCTGCCACAGCAGAGAGACGGTTGCTCAATGCGATTTTGTGGTTGGTGTAGAAACGTGTGAGACCTGTATTGCCTTCCGATTCATAAACACGATACATGGGACCACCCACCACTTTGATGTAGTCGAGCCAAGTGCAGAAGTCCATATGCTGGTGATTGACACCATTCTGCATCGTGTAGCGTGAAGAGAACTTGTGCTGATGCTGCACGTCGGCAATCAGGTTCCAAGAGACATTGCGTCCTGACATATCGGGCATCTTGATCATCTTCGTATCATAGTCGTTCTGCTCCAGTCTGGTGTAGGCACCAGTGTAGGCGATGCTGGAACGCAGGGTTCCACCTGTCTTGAAACGGTAGAAGTGGTTGAGACCTAACGCCCAATTCTTCTGATGACTCCATGAGTCGTTGGAATCCCATAAGGTCTTCCAATCCGACACATCGGGCACCTCATTCTCGTAGTTGTCTATCAAGCCCGTGAACCACAAGGAGAAAGTGCCCGCCTTGGTGGTGGGGACATTGAACTTGAAACTCAAATCCTGATAATCCAGCGTTTCCTTCTCCATATTGATAGCATGGAGTTTCTTGGCGATTTCCAGGAAACTGTAACGATAGTTCACAAGGTAGGAGGCTTTGGACTTCTTGCCCAAAGGTCCTTCAGAACCGAAATCAACACCCAGAGTGCCCACCTGTATGGCATGTTCATATTTCGAATTGTTACCCACACGCATCTTCATGTCGAATGCACCAGAGAGGGCATTGCCGAACTCAGCAGGCATGGCACCTGTGAGGAAGTCACTATTGGCAAGCACAGTTCCATTGAGTGACGTGAAGACACCACCACCAGCTTCTGTGATCTCAGCGAAGTGATTGGGGTTGTGAATCTCGATGTCCTCCACACGCCACTGCAACATCTGAGGCGAGTTGCCATGAATGCTGATGCCGTTGGTGGCTCCACCCGTGGCGACACCTGCGAACATCGAAGCAGTACGAGCAGGATCAGACATACCACCTGCATATCGACTGGCTTCTTCCACACTGAACATGCGAGCACCCACTTGAGCCATTTCGTTCAGTGGCATCTGCTTGTTCACACGAGGCTTCACCACCACCTCGCCAAGTTCTGCGATGTTCTCACGCATACGCAGGTTCAATACTAATTCTTTACCAGAAGAAAGCAACTGCTCCTTCAACAGCACTGGTTCGTAGCCGATAAAGGTCGCCCTGACGGAGTGTCGTCCCACAGGCACGTTCTCTATCACAAAATTACCGTCCATGTCCGTCACACCACCCATCGTGATGCCGTTCTCCACTTGAATGGTTACGCCCACCATGGGCTCTCCTGATGCTACATCGCAGACTTGCCCTCTGACATTCTGTGTGGCTTGTGCCCTCATCATCGAGGAAATCAGCAACAACAACGCTGTTGTCGCTCCCAAAAACATCTTTTTCATCATTTGTTTCATGTCATTATTTTGCTCAAATTCGAGTGCAAAGGTACGCCATTCTGTATGTACTACCAAATATCTGGGATATTCTGCAAGGTTTTGTGACGAATGACGAGAAAAAAATCGTACCGTTGGCTCCGCCGAAGGTTCTCACGCTCGGAAAAACTTAAATAAATTTGGATTTTCACTCGCTTAATCGTACCTTTGTCCCCTGTTATGAATAAGGGAAGAAAAGAAACGATAACGACACGCATCATCAGCACCACGTTTGTAGTGATAGCATTGGCTGTGTTCAAACCCTTTGGACTTGATGCCTGGCAGTGGGAGGCATACGTCCATCTTCTGATGTGGGGGGTGCTGGGATTCTTGACCTGTATGCTAACAGATGGTATCCTAAAATACTTGGTCAAGAAACCAAGATCATACGATAAGGGCGTCAGCTACATCATTCGTCGCAACCTCTGGTTTCAGATCATCAACACACCTCTCATAACTTTAGGCATCTGCCTCTATCGTCATTTTGTGATGAGCGATAGGATAGGGGGCAACCAACTTTCGTGGACCAACTTCTTGGAGACCCTGGTCATCATCGCATTTTGCTCCTTCGCTATCGGTCTATATTGGCGTTTCAAGTTCCGCAGTCGTTACCTTGCCATCGAACTGAAGGAAACACAGCATTTGAACGAGCAACTGAAAAAAATGGGGCAAGTGGCAGGAAATAGCGAACAAGCAAGTACAAAAACAGCAGAATCTTTTCATACGCTCACAGGGACTACTAGCGACACGATTCAGCTTCAGATTTCCAATCTTCTCTACATCGAAGCCGTTGGCAACTACGTGAAGGTCTTCCACTTGCACGACGGTCAGGTTCAAACCGATATGCTCCGTGCCACCTCCAAACAGATAGAAGACGAACTGCAAGCCTATCCTATGATTGTCCGTTGCCATCGTGCCTTCCTCGTCAACCTCGGACAGGTGGAACAAATCGTTTCCCATTCAGGTTCCATGCAACTTCTCATCAAACACTGCCACGAATCCATCCCCGTATCTCGCAGCAATATGGCTCAAGTAAAGGATGCTCTCAAAGGCTGCGTTATTGCCCAATAACCAGCCTCTGCTGAGAAATACTCGCCCTCTGCTTGAAATCACAACCTTTTTTCCTTCACTCGAGTCAATTTGCCACTTGACTCGAGCCAATTAATGATTTGACTCGAGTGCCCATTTTTCGACCCTTGTTTGCACTTTCTTTTTTTGTGTTTGTGACTGTTTAAATTGCCGACGGCAAAGCATCAAAGAGACGGCGGCAAAGCACCCTTATGCCGTCGGCAAAGGGCAAGAGAGCCGTTGGCAATCTATGGAAGGCATGTCGGAGGCTAAAAACACGTGAACCTTCAGCTCGACGAAGTCAATTAACTCAAATCATCGAATAAGTTAACTCAAACGATGAATCGAGTTAATGAACAGGAAAACGAGCATAATTATTGAATCTTGTTTTCTTGTGTGCGCACACAAGAAAGGAAATGAAAGAAAAGAAGAAAAAAAGTTTCTCCATAATTTGGAAGATAATGAAAAATGTTGTTAATTTGCAAACGAAAATCAAAAACACATGCCTATGAAAAGTAAAGAATACAAACCCA
>JAGAAZ010000059.1 GCA_017614895.1 Bacteroidaceae bacterium
ACCGCAGTGCAGCAGCAGCCCTTGTAGGAGCTGAGAAGGTAAAGCAGAATCCGAACCATCGTGGTGATGAGGAATACAACTACTTCATGGCAGTTTGTTTCCCAGCCAGCCAGTTGACGATTCTTGACTACAACCGTGTGGTGAAGGACTTGAATGGTTTGACCTCTGAGGAGTTCCTCAAGGCGTTGGAGAAGAATTTCGTGGTGGAGAAGAAGGGTGCTGCAGAGTATCGCGCGCAAGAGTTGCATGAGTTCTCCCTCTATCTGGACGGCGAGTGGTATTCTTTGAAAGCTAAGCCAGGTACTTACAATGAGAATGATCCGATTGATGTGCTGGATGTCAGCATCAGTTCGAAGCTGATTCTTGATGAAATTCTGGGTATCAAGGATTTGCGTCGTGACAAGCGCATTGACTTTGTCGGTGGTTTGCGTGGTCTTGGCGAACTGAAGCGTCGTGTGGACAGCGGCGAGATGAAGATGGCGCTGGCACTCTATCCTGTGACGATGAAGCAGATCATGAACATTGCCGATTCGGGCAACATCATGCCACCAAAGGCGACTTGGTTTGAACCAAAGTTGCGCAGCGGTTTGGTGATTCACAAACTTTCATAAAAGTGAAAGTGATAAGTGAAAACTGAAAAATGGATTCATACAGAACGATACGGACATTAAGCGAAGGCACATATAGCGAGAAACGCAGCAAGTTTCTCGCTTTTGCTATGCCCGTGCGTTCAGTGGAGGAAGTGAAGCAGATTGTGGCGGAGTATCAGAAGAAATACTACGATGCCCGCCACGTTTGCTATGCTTATATGTTGGGAGCGGAGAGGAAGGATTTTCGGGCGAATGATAATGGTGAACCATCGGGTACGGCTGGTAAACCTATCCTCGGACAAATCAACTCCAACGAATTGACGGACATTCTCATTATCGTGGTGCGATACTTCGGTGGTGTGAAGTTAGGCACGTCGGGCTTGATTGTGGCTTATCGCTTGGCTGCTGCTGAGGCGATTGCCGCTGCTGAGATCATCGAGAAGACGGTGGATGAGGATATCACGTTCTGGTTTGAATACCCGTTCATGAACGATGTGATGCGCATTGTGAAGGAAGAAAATCCGCAAATTGTGTCGCAGGGATTTGAGAACGATTGCTCGATGACGCTCCGCATTCGGAAGGATTCCATGCCAAGGTTGAAAGCCCGATTGGAAAAGGTTTCAACGCTTCGATTTGAGTGATTTCTTGCGTGACTTACGTGAAAAAACACACAAAAGTCATAATAAAACTTAACGGAAGGCTCGAAATTGAAAAATAGTTGCTATCTTTGTCAAATCGAAAACATGACTTAATTAGAATTTATCCATATATGACTATTTCAAGATACATGATAGCAGGTGCGATGTTGCTGATGAGTGCATCGTCAGTGCAGGCACAGAAAGTGATGATTGGCAACTATGTCTTCCCCAAGGATGGCTCCACTTATTACGGAGAACTGGAGGGAGGCAAACCAAACGGAAAGGGTAAGACGACTTTCAAGACTGGTGATACTTATGAGGGAGAGTATGTGAAGGGTAAGCGTCAGGGTTATGGCGTCTATACGTTCACGGATGGTGAGAAGTATGAGGGCAACTGGCATCAGGATCATCAGCACGGACGTGGCATCTACTACTTTGCTAATAATAATAAGTATGATGGCTTGTGGTATATCGATTATCAACAAGGTTTTGGTACGATGTACTACTATAACGGTGACAAATACACAGGCGAATGGTTGCAGGACAAGCGTGAAGGTCAGGGACGCTACACGTGGGCAAACGGCATCTATTATGATGGCAACTGGAAAGAGGACAAGAAGTCTGGCAAGGGTACTTTCGACTGGCGTGATGGTTCACGTTATGAAGGTGACATGGATAATGACATGCGCAACGGTCAGGGCAAATATACTTATGCCAATGGTGACTTCTATACAGGTGGTTGGAAAGACGACATGATGCACGGAAAGGGCATCTACAAATTCAAGAATGGCGATGTGTATGAAGGTGATTACCTGAATGGCGAACGTACTGGAAGTGGAATCTTCACCTATACAGACAAACGTAAGTATGTGGGTGCGTTCAAGAATGGATTGATGGACGGCTTCGGCACATACACGTGGCCAGATGGTTCGAGATACGAAGGATATTGGGTGGAAGACAAGGAGCACGGACGTGGTAAGTTCACAGGTGCTAATGGTGATGTGTATGACGGCGAGTGGGCTGCTGGTGAGATGAACGGTGAAGGTGTGTTGCGTCTGTCGGACGGCACCAAGTTCAAGGGCCATTTCAAGGATGGCATGAAGAACGGAAAAGGTGTGGAAGAGGCTGCTGACGGCACTCGTTTCGAAGGTTCATTCTTCAACGACCAGAAGGATGGCTCGTTTGTGGAGAAAGACAAAACGGGCAAGGTCATCCGCAAGGGCATTTACAGCAGGGGCAAGTTGATGGGGCAGTAACCAGCCATGTGCTGGGGAGTCCCATCCCTCGACGAGAAACAATCGATTTATAAACCTTAAATAATAACCGTTATGATTTTAGACACCCTTGAAAACTTTGGCAAGTATGTTGCTCTGAACCCGCTATTCCCTAAAGTGTTGGAGTATCTGCAAAACACAGATCTGATGGCTCAGGAGCCTGGACGTGTGAACATCGACGGCAACAAACTTTTCGTGAACCACAATGTGGCGAAAGGCAAGACGGTAGATGCGGCAAGAATGGAGACGCACAATGCGATGATTGACATTCAGATTCCTCTCTCATGCCCCGAAGTGATGGGCTATACGCCTCGTCAGTATTTGCCCAAGGCTGAATATGATGCAGCCAAGGACATCACCTTCTATCTGGAGCGTCCAGAACAGTACATCACGGTGAATCCTGGCGAGTTCGTCATCTTCTTCCCTGAGGATGGTCATGCGCCCTGCATCTCGCCCATTCCTGAATATAAGAAAGTGATTTTCAAAGTTAAAGCATAAGAATTTATGGCTACATGTAAGAAATCCAAGGCTGCTGCCGAGAAGAAAGCGGCGCCAGTGAAGCATATCGGCATTGTGAAGAACGACCCTTGGCTGGAACCTTTCGAGGGAGCTATCTGCGGTCGTCATGACCATGCGTTGTGGAAACTCAACCAACTGACCCAGGATGGCAAGCAGACACTTTCTGACTTCGCCAGCGGTTATCTTTATTTCGGTCTGCACAAGACGTCCAAAGGTTGGGTGCTGCGTGAGTGGGCTCCCAATGCCACAGACATCTACTTGGTGGGTGACTTCAATGGTTGGCAAGAAGAGGAAGCCTACAAGATGACGCGCATCGACAATGGCAATTGGGAAATCAAGCTCAAAGCCAGCCAGATGCATCATGGTGACCTCTTCAAGCTGAAAGTTAAATGGAACGGTGGGGAAGGGGAGCGCATCCCTTCTTATGCCAACAGAGTGGTGCAGGACGACACCACCAAGGTTTTCTCTGCTCAGGTTTGGGCACCAGCTAAACCCTACGAATTCAAGAAGAAGAACTTCAAGCCAGACACCAATCCGCTGCTCATTTACGAATGCCACATCGGTATGGGGCAGGATGCAGAAAAGGTGGGTACCTACACGGAGTTCAAGGACAACATCCTGCCACGTATCAAGAAGGATGGCTACAATGCCATACAGGTGATGGCTGTGGCTGAACACCCATATTACGGCTCCTTCGGCTATCATGTCAGCAACTTCTTCGCACCCTCCAGCCGTTTTGGTACACCTGAAGAATTGAAAGAACTGATTGACAAGGCACATGAAATGGGCATTGCTGTCATCATGGACATCGTGCATTCTCATGCCGTGAAGAATGAGATTGAAGGTCTGGGCAATTTTGCTGGTGATGGCTGCCAATACTTCATGCAAGGGGGACGTCGTGAACATCCAGCATGGGACTCTCTCTGCTTCGACTATGGCAAGAATGAGGTTGTCCACTATCTGCTCTCCAACTGCAAGTATTGGCTCGAGGAGTTCAAGTTCGATGGTTTCCGTTTCGATGGTGTGACCTCGATGCTTTATTACAGCCACGGACTTGGCGAGGCATTTGGTGGTTATGGTGACTATTACAATGGGCATGAGGACGACGAAGCCATCGCCTACCTCACATTGGCAAACCTCCTCATCCACGAGGTGAATCCGAAGGCAATCACGATTGCGGAGGAAGTGTCGGGTATGCCAGGACTTGCAGCACCCTTCAAGGATGGCGGTTATGGTTTTGACTACCGTATGGCAATGAACATACCAGACTACTGGATCAAGACCATCAAGGAACTGAAGGACGAAGACTGGAAACCTTCTTCCATGTTCTGGGAGACGACCAACCGCCGTCAAGACGAGAAGACCATCTCCTACGCTGAGAGTCATGACCAAGCACTGGTGGGCGACAAGACCATCATCTTCCGTCTGATTGATGCAGACATGTACTGGCACTTCAAGAAGGGTGACGAGAACTTCATGGCGAACAGAGGCATTGCTCTCCACAAGATGATTCGCCTGCTCACAGCGTCCACGATGAATGGCGGTTACCTCAACTTTATGGGTAACGAGTTTGGTCATCCAGAGTG
Source organism: Bacteroidaceae bacterium (assembly GCA_017614895.1). Classification (GTDB taxonomy): domain Bacteria; phylum Bacteroidota; class Bacteroidia; order Bacteroidales; family Bacteroidaceae; genus Minthosoma. The sequence continues at coordinate 4,608 of JAGAAZ010000059.1, forward strand.
GATTGACTTCCCACGTGAGGGGAATGGATGGGGCTATAAGTATGCTCGCCGTCAGTGGAGCTTGGTTGACAATAAAGAACTGTGTTACCACTACTTAGGTGATTTCGATGAAGCGATGCTCAAGGTCATCAAGACCGTGAAGAACTTCCAGAAGACACCCGTGGTGGAGGTGTGGCACAACGATGGCGACCAGATTCTCGCCTTCTCTCGTGGCGACCTTTTGTTCGTGTTCAACTTCTCGCCTAACAGGTCTTTCACCGACTATGGCTTCATCGTGCCACAGGGCTCTTATGATGTGGTGCTCAACACTGACAGCAAGCTTTATGGCGGTAATGACCTCGCTGACGATTCAGTCCGTCACTTCACCAACTACGATCCCATCTACGAGCGTGATGGCAAAGGCTGGCTGATGCTCTATATCCCAGCCCGTTCAGCTGTAGTTCTTCGTAAAAACGCTGAAGAAAAGTGACACGCAGTTATATGACATCTAAACTGAAGACCGCAGGATTCATCCGATATTCCTGCGCTCTTCTGTTTATGCTCTTTTCTTTCTGCTATCTGTTCTTCCTGCAAGGTGAAATCTTGGCAGAGGCACAGTTTGTGTATTCGGAGGGAGTTACTTCCTACAACATTCTGATAGGTGCCATAGTCATCACGGTCATCTTGCAGATTATCCAATGGCTTGTCTGCCTCGTGTCATGTCTGCCCCCCCGATGGCACGCTTTGTCTTATCTGCCCTCAATGCTCCTGCTGGCGATACTGACGGATGTCAATCAGGAGGCCATCGCGCATTTTTCCTTTGGAGCATGGATTTGGGTGGCACCTTGTGTCCTGCTGGCCTACATTCTTTTAGTAATCGCCATCAGGAAGTTGGACAATGACGTGTCCATCTATAGGCTTGACATCAAATCGCAGTTATATCCTAATTTTATTGTCCTCTTCTTCATGATATTGGGGGTGGGTGCCATTCCTCAATCCACCGATGTCTATCATTATGAGCTGAAGGCTGAACGCCTCATTCTTGCGAAAGATTATGAAGGAGCTGCTGCTGTGGGTAAGAAATCCCTTCGTTCCAGTGCCCGACTCACCCAATTGCGTATGTATGCCCTCTCCAAGCAAGGGCTCTTGCCTGAATGCCTCTTCGATTATCCCCAACATTACGGCTCACAGGGTTTGCTCGACATTGCCGACACCTCATCCCTTGAGCGTTTCACCTCTCAGGATATCTGTTTCCATTTGGGTGCTTTTTGTGGGAAGAGCATCCATACTTCCGACCGTTACTATCGACTTATGCTGGGCGATACCATCAGTAACCGACATACGGTTGACTATTTTTTGTGCAGTCTCCTGCTAGAGAAAAAACAGTCAGAGTTCCTCCGTCAGTTACCACGTTACTACAACCTCTCCGACAGCATCCCCGGAGCTTACGACAGCCTTCCACGTGCCTATCGTGAAGCCCTCCTCCAGATAGGAAAGAAACCATATGCCCTTCAAGGCAAGATTGTGGTAGGTGCTGACACCCTTGCCATCCTTTCCAACGTTGAGATGGTCCATCGTTTTTGTGAATACAACGAACGTAAAGCTTCCCTTAAGGACGAAACGGAGCGCGTCAACAAAATCCATCGCGAATTTGGTGATACATATTGGTGGTACTGCGATTACAGCCACCTCGCTAAAGGAGAATTGCAGCCCAAACCATAATTCCCTTTTAGGATTCCAATTGTCAATTTGTGAAGATGATTCACAAGGAGATTTTTAACCCATCCTCTACAAGGAAGGTGTTGGGGAAGATTTGTTGTGCCTCTTGGAGCAGAATGTCTTCTGTTTGGTAGCGTGAGGAGAAGTGTCCGAGGATGAGTCTTCCTGCTTGGGCATCGCGGGCAATCTGGGCGGCTTGTGCGGCGGTGCTGTGGAAGGTCTGCTTGGCAAGCAGGGCGTGCTCTTGGGCGAAGGTGGCTTCGTGGTAGAGGCAGGTGATGCCGCGGATGAGGTCGGCGAGTTGTGGCTGGTAGGTGGTGTCGGTGCAGTAGGCATAGGAACGGACGGGGTCGGCTGGCGTGGTGAGCCGTTCGTTGGGGATGAGGGTGCCGTCGGGGAGTGTCCAGTCGATGCCTGCTTTGATGTTGTTGATTTGTGAGATGGGGATGTGGTAGAAGTCAATCATGTCGCGACGGATGTGGCGGGGTGTGGGCTTTTCGCGGAACAGGTAGCCACAGCAGGGGACGCGATGGGCGAGGGGAAGGGTGGAGATGATGACGGAGCGGTCTTCGTAGATGGTCTGCGGGGTGTTGGTGTTGATTTCGTGGAGGATGATCTTGTAGGGGGAATCAGCACAGAAGTAATCGATTTGCGGTTGGAAGATGCGCTGGAGGTCGTGCGGTCCGTAGATGTGGAGGTCTTGGGTGCGTCCGAGGAGTCCGAAGGTGGAGAGCATACCGATGAGTCCGAAGGTGTGGTCGCCATGCAGATGGGTGAGGAAGATGGCTTGGAGATGGGAGAAGCTGATGTGGGAACGGCGCAGTGCCATCTGTGTGCCTTCAGCGCAGTCGAGCATGAAGAGTTTCTCGCGGATGTTGACGACCTGTGATGAACTGAGGCGGCGAGGGGTGGGGAGGGCTGCTCCGCATCCGAGTATGTGGATGTCAAACTTTTGCATAGTTGTGGCTTAGAATTTGTTGGGGGCGGGATGCCGTTGGCAGAAAGAGAGGAAGTCGCAGTAGGTGCAGTTTTTCTCGTCGGCGCACTGGGTGAAGGTGCCATTGGGATTGTCTGCTTCGTAGGGGGTGAAGATTTCCTCTATCTTCGCCGTGAGGAGGGCATCGTAGGCTTCGCCATATTCTTCTTTGTAGTCGGTTATCTCTTCTTTCTTGTCATCGTTGGAGGGGGCGAGCTTGACAATGCCGGAGTAGTTGCTGCCGTAGTCCTTGGCACAATACATGAGGGCTGGGACGACGGGATTGTTGACAGTTGACAGTTGACAGTTGACAGTTGATAGTTGACAGTTGACAGTTGACAGTTGACAGTTGACATCAGTGAGCACTTTGCAGTAGTAGAGGGTCTGCATGATGTGGTAGTTGCTGTCGCATTTATCAGTATCGAATAATTCGTCAATTGTTTTAGCGCTATGTGGCTTGCTGCTGGTCTTGTAATCAACGATGCGGATGCGGTCACCTTGGGGAGAATGGAGCAAATCAAGACGGTCGATGACACCACCTAATTTTAAGTTGACAGTTGACAGTTGACAGTTGACAGTTGAAGGTTGAGAGGTGACAGGTGACATCAGCGTAAAGTATTCTTGTTCTTGACTGAGAATCTCCCAATAACCACCGGCACTCTCCAAATCCTCTGCCATGTGTGCGTCTGCTTGTAGCTGGTTGATGATGAACTGTTTGATGACGTGTCGGTTGATGAGTTGTGTGCCGTTGAGCAGCAGTTTCTTGTCGGTGCCGTAGTTGATGGTGCGTCCGTTGCTGTCTTTCTCTGGATAGAGGAAAAGGTTGGTGGCGATGGCGTTGTTGAGTGTCTGGAGGATGTGTGTCTCGTCGGTAGCCAATGCGCGCACCTCGTTGCTGTAGAATGGTTTCCCCTCGTAGGGCAGGTAGAGGTGGTGCATGGCATCGTGGAAGATGAGACCGAACATGGGTCTGTCCACGTCGTCCGACACTTCATCCTCTGGGCGCAATCCTGCCACGTAGTTGAGGTAGAATCTCAGCGGGCACTTCATGTAGGTGTTGATGGCTGATGGAGAGAGGATGCGTTGGTCGTTGAAGCGTTCGTGCAGCTTCTTCATCACGCTGTCATCCTTCTTCACACTGATGGCTTCCACCGCTTGGGTTTCGCTGGGGGCTGTGAAGGCGCGCAGGCTGATCTCCTGATTTTTGCCGAATAGTTCGTTTTTCTCCACGAGAGTCTGCAACATGAATCGCGACATCTCACCCTTGTTCCCTCCCTCCGTGCTGGAGTTGTAGAGGAGTGTGATGCGTTCGGCTCGTTGCAGGAGACGGTAATAATAGTAGGCATAGAGGCTCACTTCACGTTCGATGGTCGTCATGCCATAAGCGGCACGGAGTGTGTAGGGGATGAGGGATGCACGTTTGTCGCCCTTGGGTATCTGCCCTTCATTGACGGAGAGCATGATGACGTTACGGAAGTCGAGGTTGCGGGTTTCGAGCAGTCCCATCACTTGCAGCCCGATGGCTGGTTCTCCGTGGAAGGGGATGGTGGCTTGGCTCATCAGTTGGCGGATCAGTCGGGCGAGCAGTTCATCGCTTACGTCTAGTGCCGTGTGTCCTTCCTGCAAGGTGTGGATTCTGTTCACAGCTGTATATGCCACGAAGATGCTTTCCTTGTAGATTTGCAAGGTGAAATTGTTCTTGTCGAACGCATGTTGATAGCTGTGACCGACCATCGAGATGATGTTGGCGAGATAGCTAGTCAATTCTGTGCCAGTCACGGGAGTGAAGATGCGTCGCAGGATCTCGTTGTCGGCAAATCGTTCCATGCCAGGGAAGACCACATTCTTTTTCGAGAGTGCGCGCAGTTTCTCATGGCACTCCTTGCCCACCAGCTTCTGAATGAACGAATGTTTCAGTACCGCCGACACATATTTATATCGCCAAGCGCCCGAGTTGCTGCGGCCATGCACTTGCAGTTCCAAGAGTGCCAGCACCAGCGAGTAGATGGGTGTCTCCACCAACGGATAGCCCATCGTCACGTTGATGGCATCCACCTTGCCGATGCTGTGCAACACAGGTTGCAGGAGGTTCTCGTTGCAGAGAATCACCGCCGACTCCCTCAGGGGATCATCCTTCTTGATATGGCTCTTCACCCATTCGTCGATGTAGCGTGTCTGCGCATTTTCCGTAGGCGACTGAATGAAGGTGATTTCCTTGGGCTGCTTCATGTTGTTGAAGAGGTCTTTCCCTGCGAATTCATTGCCCAGCTGCCTGATGTTCTCAAGGATGAACTGCCCAGCTTCATATTTGGTGGCAATATTGGCAGAAACGGCATCCTTTGAGGTGTATGCCACATCGTAATCCCAATAGAATTTAGTGTCACGATGCTGTTTGATGTAGCGGAACAACGCCAGTTCCGTCTTGTTGAGCACATTGAAGCCCACCATCACGTATGTCTTTGCTGTCAACCGCCCGTCTGTGCGTTTCCTTCTTTCCTCGTCCTTACCGGTCAGTGCTTCTATCACATTTCGTTTCAACATACCCTCATACACCATCGGCTCTTCCTCTGTCGCCAACAATGCTTTCTGATAGGCTTCGTATATTTCTGTCAGCCGATTCCACAAAGTCTTGAACTGAGTTTTCAATGCTGTCTGTGAGCTGCCTTCTGTGAAGAACTTGCCGAAGAACTGTTCAATAGCTTCACGTTGTTCCTCTTCTAAGAATGAGAAATCGGTCATCTCTTTCAGGTCTGCCACATTCAGAAACAGCTTTGATGGCTCCACCATATTGTTGTCGATGTCCTGAAAGTCGCTCAATATGGTCTCCATCAACGAATAGGCTTGGTCGAGCGTCTTCGTCGGTTGCATCTTCTCTTTGTACACCTCCCACAGTTTCACGACCAAATAGATGGAGTCGCCCACGGTCAGTTCCGACAACCCTGCAAACAGCTCACTGATGCTTGTGTATTCTGGTGTCCACATGGCTTTCCCTTCGCTGTTGTTGCTCCAGAGATATTCGTTGAAGAACAGCGATGCACGTTTGTTGGGGAAGATGATGCAGGTGTCCTGAAAGTTTCCTCCCAGTTTCTGGTATAGGTCGTCCGCCACAAGTTTCAAGAATGGAGTCATAGTGATGATGGGTGTTACAATTGTTATACAGGAACGATGATTTGGTCGAGAATGTACCACAAGTAGGCTTTCACGTCTGTGTAGCCAATCTCCGACAGAAGCTCTTTGTATTTCTCGATTTGGTCTTTATTCTCGGTGGGAGCCACGAAGGTTCCATCAGCATTTCTTTTCACGGCACCTTGCGCAGTCTTATAGTCGATGAGGATGGCTTGTTGCCCTTTGACCACCACCCGGTCAGGACGTTTGGATGTCATCTTCATCTTCTTCTCGAGGAAGAGGATGGCACGTTCGTTGAGCACTTGCCAGTCGGTTGAGAACCACTCAGGATATTCCGTGCTGATGCCTTTGATCATGTCCGTCACCGCTTGCTGTGCCTCTTCCGCATCGAGCAGGGTACCGAAACATCCTTTGGATTTCAGCATTTGGATGGTGTGTGGCACGTCGTTGATGGTATGGATGTATTGGAAGATGCTGTGATAGAGGTTGCCCAAACTGATGAGGCGTATGCGCTCCGCGTGTTGCTGTATCTTCGGATTTTGCGAATCTTCCGTGATGAACAGGTCGGAGTCATAACTCTGTCGGAATTTTGCCACCGATGGATGGGAGGCAAACGACACAGGCAATGGGTCGTATTCACATTCCATCACATTCTTCTCCTTCTCTTTTTTCTTTGGCTGAGTCGGCACAATCTCACCCAGTTCGTATTGTGTCATCACACCCTCGATGTCCCTCTGTTCCATCTTCTCAGGGATGGCTCTGACCAGGAATGCTTGGGCGGTGTCGATTGGGGGCTTTTCTCCCAATGTCTCTCCCATTTTGTTACCAGTCAGGATGATGAGGTTATGCTTGGCACGTGTGAAGGCTACATACAGCACATTGATATTGTCCACCAACGTGCGAAGTTCCTCCTCCCTTCGGTCTTCAGCAAAAATGCTGTCATCCTTGGCGCGACTCACACTGATGGGCAGGAGCGGCATCTGGTTGTATGGTGCGCTTTTAGGCATACACCACATCAGTTCCGAGTCTTTGGGCTTGATGGACCATGAGCACGACGGGATGATGACGCTATGAAATTCAAGACCCTTCGACTTGTGCATGGTCATGATACGCACACCGTCAGAAGTGCCGTTAGGGATGGTCTTCTCACATAAATTGTCATCCCATGCCTGTAGGAAAGTGTCAAGGTCGGTCAAGTTCTCCTCACAGAACTGATCCACGATGTCGTTGAAGTAGAAGAGGTAAGCATCTTGATGGGGAAGTTGGTCGAGTCGGAAGATTTGATAGATTTCTTCCACCTGTTCCGTGATGGGTTTGAAGCGCATCTCATGACGAGCCGCCTCATTGAATGCTTCGGGGGTTGATGCCACATGATGAGTGAGCGTGGCAAGATGCAACGTGCTATCAGGCTCAGCCAACACTCTCAAGGCACAGATGATGATGTTGATGGCTGGCGAAGCATCCAAACGGAAGGCTTCGTCTGACACCACTTTCACGTCAATCACTTCTGGGTGTTTCTCAAAGTAATCGCTGATGAGAGGCACTTCCTTGTTGGTGCGTATCAGTATGGTTATATCATTGGCATTCACGCCATTATCAATTAGTTCCTTGACTGATAGTTGAATGCGCTGCAAGGTGGCTTCTTCGAGTTCCTCATTGATCGTTGATAGTTGAGAATCAGGGTCAACCCCATGGTAGTCAATATTCTCCACCCGTACAAAACCATCTTTTGGCTCTCTCTTCGCCTTCTGTTCTAAATCACTGTATGCCAATGAGAGGGCAGGGCACTTTTCCTTCAAAATTTCGATGGCATTTTTGAACAGTTCGTTGTTGAAATCCACCACACGATGCGATGAACGGTAATTATAAGAAGCAGGAATTCTGCCTATATAATCCTTCAGTTCTTCATCCTCCTCGATGCCATTCAGAATTTGCCAGTCGGAGTTGCGGAAACGGTAGATGCTTTGTTTCACATCACCTACAATCAAGCATTCGCCATCCATCGCGAGGCTGTTCATGATGAGTGGTTTGAAGTTACCCCATTGCAGCGTAGAAGTGTCCTGGAACTCATCAATCATGATGTGCTTGATGACTGTTCCTGTCTTCTCATAGATGAATGGAATATCCTGATTGTTGATGACATTGCGGAGGAAATTGGCTGTTTCCGATAACAAGAATCGATTGTTTTCTTCATTCAGCGATTTAACCATACGGCTCATCTCGTTCAATAACATCAGCGAATAGAGATGCTGACCAATGGCATTGACGGTGTGGAGATGGCTCACATATTCTTGATGCTTCTTGTATGCCTCCTGCAGCATGGGCTGCAGGATTTCTTTCACTTTTATTTGTAAGATGTCACGACTTTTTGAGTTTTTTTTGAACCATTTATCGACATTGGTCGTATATTCCTCAATGGCATCAGAAAACGTGCCTCTGCTCGTGTTAGTTGGCTCTGTAATTTTGTAGTATCTCACCTTCTCCATGAACGACACAATGGTCTGGCTCCCATCTTTTTCCGTTATGCCGATGTCTTCGTATGCCTCCAGCATCTTTTCTCCCAATGAGGTCACAGCTCTTTTCTTCTCTGCCAGATAAGTGTTGATGGTGTCGCGATAGTTGTAGATGGTGCCGTAATCGGTGATTTTCTTCCTGATGTCCTCACCATAAATCAAGTATTTCTCCTTGAAGATGTTCATGCCAAATTCCTTCACCGTCTCTTCCACCTGCCACGAACGATTTTCCCTGATTTTCTCCTCAATGAACTCGATGATGGTGCGGAACTCACTGGAACCCTCTTTCAGATTCTCGATGATTTGGTCAATGGCATCCGACAACACTTCTGTCTCGTCCAGTTCCACCTTCAGGTTGGTTGAGAGTTCCAGCTCATTGGCCAAGTCACGTACAATGCCCTGAAAGAATGAGTCGATAGTCTCTATGTGGAAACGACTGTAATCATGTATGATGTTCTCCAACGCCTCTTGTGCTCGCTCCCTCAGTATTTCAAGATTGAATCCCTCCAATGCTTTTCGGTATTCCTTTTCCTGCCACTGTGGCAATGCCTTCATCGCCTCAATGTTTTCCATGATGTTCTCCACGTAATCCTTAGCTCCTTGCAGCCCATGACTGATGCCATACAGCGTACTCAGAATGCGTTGCTTCATTTCAGCTGTTGCCTTATTTGTGAAGGTCACGGCAAGGATGTTCTGATAGGCCATCGGATTTACTGCCAACAGGGTAATGTATTCCACCGCCAGGGTGAAGGTCTTGCCTGAGCCAGCCGATGCTTTATAGATTTTGATAGGTTTTAGTGATTTCATCTTTAACAACTGATTACTTCTGTCATCTGTATATCATGCGGTTCTGTGGGAATGTTGGGAAGGATTTGGAAGGGAAAGGCGAGGCCGATGAGGGGACAATGAAGTTGTGGTAGGAGTCGGTCGTAATACCCTTTACCCCGTCCGAGTCGGTCACCTTGTGGTGTGAAAGCCATCCCCGGGATGATGGCAAGGTCGATATGGGCATAGTCGGTGAAGAGGGTGCCCAACGACTCTTGAATGCCAAAGGATGATTTTCTGTTCATCGCCTGTTCTCCCTCATACACGTGCAGGGTGAGGTCAGTGCCCACGACGGAAGGAAGCAAGACGGTATAGCCTTGAGCATACAGCGTGTGAATGAGGTCGTGGGTGCCGACCTCATCGGGAAGAGAGTGGTAGAGTAGGATGGTATGGCAACTCTCTTCTTTTACGATGCGTTCAAGCAAGTTGCATTTGATGCTTTGACTGTATGATTGGAGCTGCTCGGTGGTATGCTGCCTTTTTCTTTGCCGAATGAGTTCCCTTAGTTCCTTTTTGGTCATGAAGAGTAGGTTTCGTTTGTTTTGCTTTGAACAGCTGTATGGCTTTTTCAAGTGTGAGGTCATTGCGGTTGAGATACTGCACATAATCGCTCATCTCAAGAATGTTGTAGATGATGCTGCCATAGATGGCTTGTTCGAAGATGTGTTGTGATTTGAGTATCATGTTGTTGCGGCGTATGATGCCCTTTCCGTCGGCATAGCGGATGAATTGATCCACCAATCCCTGACGGCGCAGGTATTTCTCCAGATCGGCAGCATTGTTATAGATGGAGAGTTTGTCGCGGTTGTTGTCTGTATATTCGAAACAGAATTGAGCGATGATGCCCTGTGTGACACATTCTGTGTAGTAGGGTGTGAGTCCTGTGGTGTCTTCTGCCACAAAATAGTCGGGCATGATGCCACCTCCACCATAGACCGTGCGTCCGATGCTGGTTTTGTATTGCTCTCCTGTCTGATGAATGCTGTCCTGACTGAAGAATTCGCCCCGTTCGTAACGTGTGATGAGATCCATTTCATACTCCTTGGGTTGTCCTTTCACATAGGGCTTCTGGATGCAACGCCCTGAAGGGGTGTAGTAGCGTGCAATGGTTAGATGGATGAGGGAGCCGTCAGCAAAATCCACGGGTTGCTGCACAAGACCCTTTCCGAAGGAGCGACGTCCTACGATGATGCCTCGGTCGTTGTCTTGGATGGCACCAGAGAAGATTTCAGCGGCAGAGGCTGTGGTTTCATCAATGAGCACAATCAGCGGCAAATCCTGATAGGAACCACGTCCGTCGCTTCGATATTCCTCACGACGTGAACGTCTTCCCTGTGTATAGACAATGAGCCGGTTCTTGGGCAGAAACTCATTGACCATCTGGATAGCAGCGGAGAGATAACCGCCTCCGTTGCCTCGCAAATCCACCACAAGTCCCTTGAAGCCTTCCATCTCCAATTCTGCGAGGGAGGTGAGGAGTTCAGCGTATGTGGTTTCTCCGAAGTTCTTGATCTTGATATAGCCGAGTTCTTTGTTGATCATGTAGGTGGCATCTACACTCTTCAGCGGAATGTCTCCACGCACCACCGTAAAGGAGAGGGGCTTCTTCTGTCCATGACGGAGTATGCCAATCTTGACCTTGGTGCCTTTTTCTCCCTTCAGACGATGGAGGGTCTCTTCATTGGTCACCACCTTACCTACGTAGGGTTCATCATTCACAGCGATGATCTTGTCGCCTGCCACGATACCCACCTTCTCAGAGGGTCCTCCCTTGATGATACCTGTCACCCTGACCGTGTCTTCGCGAATGACGAACTGAATGCCGACACCGCTGAAAGAGCCTTTCAGGTCGTCGTTGGCTGTCTTGGCGTCTTTGGCTGAGATATAGGTGGAATGGGGGTCAAGCTCCTCCAGAATTTTGGGCATTGATTGTTCCACTATGCTGGCAATGTCCACGGTATCTACATATTGGTCGTCAATGATGTGCAACAAGTCGTTTAACTTGTTCGATGAGGTGTTGATGATGTTCAGTCGGTTACCTGCAAAACGATTGGCAAAGAAAGTGCCAATGACGATACCGACTACGACGCTGACTGCGATGATGATGGGAACCCAGCGGTTGCTCCTATTGACATTATTACTCATACTTCTTCTGATTCGTCTGGATTGATGTACTCTACTTTAATATTAGCTCTTTGCAGCAGTTTGATGCCGTCTTCTAAGCGGTAATGCTCCGAATAGACCACACGTTTGATGCCTGCCTGAATGATGAGTTTGGCGCATTCGATGCAGGGCGATGCTGTGACATACAAGGTGGCACCATCGCTGGAGTTGTGGCTTCGTGCCAGTTTTGTGATAGCGTTGGCTTCAGCGTGGAGCACGTATGGTTTGGTCACATTGTTGTCATCTTCACAAATGTTCTCGAAGCCTGAGGGAGTGCCATTGTATCCGTCAGAGATGATGGCTTTGTTCTTGACAACCAATGCACCAACCTGACGGCGTTTGCAGTAGGAATTTTCTGCCCAGATGCGAGCCATACGCACATAGCGGCAATCGAGATTGTATTGTTTCTTTTCTTGTTCAGTCATTGTGATGGTTGAGTTTGTGATTTCTATCTAATTGTTCCGAATCTGATGGTGTTCTGGTTGGTGTCGCTCAGATTCATAAAGTCTGCTCCACTACTGTAAGAGTGCGCATCGGAAAGGATATTGACCAGTTGCTTGTCGAAGAGTGCGTCTGGATTTGGCTTCTCTTTCAGGTGAAGTTCAATGGACTGATGCTTGCCATTTGCTTCCCACGTGCCCGAGAAGGAAACACCCGAAGAGAGCTTCCCCTGGAATGTCCCTGATGAGAAAGATATGTAATAGCAGCTGGCATCGGTGTCCGTATAGAAGTTTCGGGTTTCTTCTGAATTGTTGGAACCATTGAAGGCAATGCCCGTCATGTACCAAGTTCTGCCTACGAAGATTTCGTCAATGTCATCTTCGTTGCTACAAGCGCTGAATGCCAAAAGCATCACCGTGAGTACGAATAGGTTCTTTATCACTTTCATCTGTGTCCTTTATTTGATACCGTTGGATGGAGTAGGGCATCGATGGTGGGTGCCTGTCCACGGAAGCGTTTATAGAGCGTCATGGGATGTTCTGTACCACCTTTCGACAAGATATTATCACGGAAACTTTGTGCCGTCTTTGTGTCGAAGATACCATGCTCCTGAAAAAGTGAGAAGGCATCGGCATCGAGCACTTCCGCCCATTTATAACTGTAATAACCTGCAGAGTAGCCTCCTGCCATGATATGGGAGAATTGGGTGGTCATGCAGGTGCCTTCCACCGATGGAAGCACTTGGGCACGATTCCATGCCTCACGCTCGAAAGCGAAGAGGTCTGCTTCAAACTTGTCCTTCAGGGTGTAGAATGCCATATCAAGCAGTCCGAAACTCACTTGGCGCATGCAAGCGTATGCCACATTGAAGTTGCGACTGGCGATGATGCGGTCGATGAGTTCCTGTGGAATCGGTTCGCCAGTCTCATGATGGGTGGCAAAAGTATTGAGGAAGTCAGGCTCTATGCTGTAGTTCTCCATGAATTGTGAGGGCAGTTCCACGAAATCCCAATAAACATTGGTGCCAGAAAGTGAACGGTAGGTGCTGTTCGCAAACAAACCATGCAGGGCATGTCCGAATTCATGCAAGAACGTCTCCACCTCGCCCAATGTGAGCAGGGCGGGTTTGGTGTCTGTGGCTTTCGAGAGGTTCATCACGATGGACACCTGTGGACGTGAGTTCGTGCCGTCTGGTTCTATCCATTGCTCCTTGAACGATGTCATCCAAGCCCCAGATTTTTTTGAGGCACGAGGATGAAAGTCGCAGTAGAGCAAGGCGAGGAAGGTGCCGTCTTTGTCTTTTACATCAAACACTTCCACATCAGGATGATAGACGGGTACTTCCGTATTGGGAGTGAAGGTGATGCCATAGAGTCGTTTGGCCAATCCGAACACACCCTTTTTCACGTTGGAAAGTTCAAAGTAGGGACGCAACATCTCGCTGTTGATATTGAAGCGTTGTTCTTTCAGCTTGTTGGCATAGTAAGAGAAATCCCAAGGTTGTAGTTCTTGGGTGTCACAGCAACGACGTACAGCTTCCACCTCCTGCTTGGCAGTAGGCATATAAGCTTCAATGAGTTGGTCTAGCAACTGATAGACGTTCTCCTTCTTTTCTGCCATACGTCGGGTAAGTGCATAGTCAGCATAGGTGTCATACCCCAGCAACTGTGCCATTTCTCTGTGCAGATTGACAATCTTTCCGACAATGGCGACGTTGTTATTCTCGTTGTCGTGGGTGCAGAGGGTGTTGTAGGCTTTGTACATCTTCTCCCTTAGTCCGCGACGTGCAGAGTAGGTGAGGAAAGGTGTGTAGGAAGGTGCCTGCAAAGTAAACACATAACCCTCCATGTTTCTATCCTTAGCGGTTTGTCGAGCCAGGTCAATTGCACTATCTGGCAGTCCCTCTAAGTCTTTTTCATCTGTGATATGAAGAATGAAGTCATTCGTGTCTTTCAGTTTATTTTGCGAGAATTGGAGTGAAAGCACACCCAATTCTGCTGAGATGCGACGAAGTTGCTCTTTCTGTTCGTCCGACAACAAAGCACCGTGACGCACGAAACCCTCATAGGTATTCGTGAGGAGCATCTTCTGTTCTGCGTTGAGCCGTTTGAACTGGTCAGATGCATGGTCGTCATACACAGCTTTGACCCGCATGAACAAGCCTTCATTCAGCATGATGTTGTTAGAATGTTCTGAGAGGATGGGTGACATCTTCTGCGCCAATTCATCCAGAAAGTCTGTGGTCTCTGCACTGAGCAGATTGAAGAAAACAGTCGTAACCTTGTCCAACAGTTGGCCGCTGCGTTCCATTGCCTCGATGGTGTTTGCGAAGGTGGGCGCATCGGGGTTCTTGGCAATGTGGTCAATTTCTTGGTCTTCCTCTTCGATACCTTTCAGCATGGCTGGCTCGTAGTCAGTCTCCTTGATCTGGTCGAAAGGAATGTAGGTGTATGTCGTATAGAATGGATTCATGTAGTGTCTCTATTTATTTTGAGAGTGTTTGTAGGTCGTTAATAGTGAAACAGCCTCGTTGCATCGTAATCAATCCCTGTTCCTCCAACTCGTTGAGAACGATGGACACGTTGAGGCGGGTCTCATGGATGATGTTGGCGAGGTCGGTCATCTTGATTTGTATGTCTTTTTTTCCTTTGGGTACAATGCAATAGGAGAGGATGAACTTGACGATTTTGTGTCGTACAGTGTCATCGGGGTATTGGCACAGCAGTCTTAGGGTCTGCTGGTATTTGTTGCAGGCGATGTTCATCAAGTTGATCTTGACGATGTTGTTCGTCATGAGTTGGCTGAGCATCACGCGCTTGTCTATCGCTAACGTTGAGCCATCTGTGGTGAAAGAGTAAGTACGTGAATAGGTTTGATACATCCCGAATAAATTGTAAGGCTCTATAACCTTGAGATCGGGCAGGTGTTCTGTGAGTGTGAACTGAAGTTCGGCATTGCGATGTTCCGCCATTACCTCACCGTTGATGATGTAGATAAGTTTCCGACAACTCTCTCCCTGCATCACGATTTCATCACCCCGATGGTAATTGACAAAGTCGAGCCTGACGTGAGACATCACGTCCGAAACTTCCTGCATGGTCAATCCCTGAAACAAGGGAAGCTGCAGCAAACGCTCAAACATTGTCAGTTCCATCACCTTTATCCTTTAACCTTTAACCCTTAACCTTTACTTCACAATCAGCTTCTCCATCCCCTCTGTCATCCATTCATTCATCTCCCCATTCTGGTCAGAATAGATGAAGAAAGCCATCAGTTCGGGGTGTTTCTTCAGCACTTTCTTTGCCTCATCCATCCCCAGCACCATGAAAGCAGTGGCGTAGGCATCAGCCGTAGCACAATCCTGTGCCAAGACTGTAGAGGAAAGGATGCTATGTTGTACAGGATAGCCTGTATGGGGGTCAATCGTGTGGGCATATTTTTTACCATCTTTCTCATAGTAGTTACGATAGTTGCCCGAAGTCGCCATCGCCAGTTGCGTGATTTGAATGACCTGTTCGATGTCATTGTTGATACTGGCAGGATCGTCATTGGGCTTGTTGATGCCCACATGCCAGAGTTCGCCCCGTGGGTTGGTACCACGTACACGCACCTCTCCGCCAATCTCCACCATATAGTTGCAGATTCCTTGACTCTCAAGATACTTTCCCACAGCATCCACACCATATCCTTTGGCAATCGCACTACAATCGAGCATCGTCTCGGGGTGTTCCTTCTGCACTTTCCCTTCCACAAGCTTCACTTTCTGATAACCCACATACGGCAGCAGACTATCTACTTTCTCCTGACTCACATTGTCCATGTTCTTGAAGCCAAAGCCCCAGAGGTTCACTAATGGTGCCACAGTAATGTCGAAGGCGCCATTCGTTTCTTTTGACACCTCTTGAGCCAGAGTGAACACTTCTACAAACATCGGATTGGTGTCGGTGCTGGTGTTGTTGTTGATGGCTGTAATAATCGACTCCTTATTAAAGGGCGACAAGGATGCGTCCACTTCTTTCAGTGCATTGTCGATACCATCTTGCAGAGGCTTTGCTGACTGGTAGGTGAGGTGATAGAAGGTGCCAAAAACACTTCCTTCACTTCGTTGTATCTCCTGTTCCACCCACGGTTTTCCTTGCTGAGTGACAACATCGTTCTTCCCCTTGTTGTCGCGGGTCATAATGATATAGACGGTGCCGACAATCAGCAAGAGGAGCAAGGGCCATCCCCACCACTTGATTTTGTGGGGAGCGTATGGGTCAAATGCTTTATTCTTCTTGTTCTTCTGTTCCATTTTCATTATCTGTATGCTCTGATTCGTTTTCTATGGTTAAAGGAGAATCGTCCTGCGTTTGGGCTGGAAGATCCCTTATTTCTACGTTCACGCCTCGTTTGTGGCTTTTCTTCATGCCCCAGTTCAGATCGAAGATGAGGCTGTAAGTACCACCCCAACATGTGGCATTGGTGGTGTAGCCATAACCCGGGATGCAGTTGGGCTTGGCATAGTCGCTTTTGGTGGATGAAATCTCACGTTTGTACCTGACTGCCCATCCCATGTGGAAGTTCTTGACAATCTGCACTTCTACGCCAAACACCAGTTCCGCCCAGTGGCTCGTGCAGTCGATACTCTTCATGCTGAAGGGTTTGCTACCTCCCCAGATGGGGTCTTTCTGTGCAGGTCCAGCCACATCATATTGAAAGATGGAGATGCCATAACGTGCGCCAAGATAGAGGCGGTTATTCTGGAATTTGTCTTTCAGCATGTTGAAGTCGATGCCGATGCGACCAAAAGGGGCGCTTGCCTTGTAGGACACCTTTGTGTTGAAGTCCTCTTTCGAACATTTACCCACACCAGCCTCAATGATAGGGAAGAAGGTGTTCTTCAGGTTCAGACGGAGAGCTCCCTCTAATGTGCCATAATCCGACACCATCATGGCGACAGGTCCGTATCCATCAACAGACAATGTAAAGCCCTGGAAGAACACAAGATGCTCTTTTTGTTCTTCCACAGCTACATACTTCGTCGGCTTAGGCGTTTCGCCAGGCATGAGCGGTTGCGTTTGCTGTTCTTGCGCCATCGTTGCCAAGACGGATGTGCTCATCATCAAGGCTACACAGATGATATGTCTCAATTGATTACTTGACATTGCCTTCCTCATTCTGTTACCACACCGTTAAAGTAAATCTTCACGTTGATGTTACCATCATAGTTCACTTTCGAATTGCTGATCTCAATGTGGTCTATCGCAGCGTCTGTTGAAGAAATATTCTGCAAGGTGTGGAAGCGGTATGTGCCGCATTCTGGCAGTTCCACATTTGCATAGCTGCTGTGTCGTATTTTGATGGTGTCCTTTCGCAAAATCATCTTGTATGAGAGAATCAGCGTGTCCTCCTCATGGAAATAGCTCATGGGCACCTTCATGTTCGTGGCTCCCATCAGTTGGTTCAGCAGGATGGTGTCCTTGCGCTGTTGTGAGGCCGTTTCCGTATAGCCCAGATTCACTAATGCTGTATCACGCGTATCCTTCGTCACAGTCTTATTGCCCAATTTCCGATATGTGTACACCGTCTTGTAGCCTGGCATCAGCGTTGTCACCGTAATCGTGTCAACGTAATAGATGGACGTTCCCTCTGCATCATAGAAGCCGTAGTTGCATGTCACAGTATTCTCCAATGGGCAGTTATTCGAATAACAACCTACCAGCAGCAACGCCGCCACCCCTATGATATATCCAATAATCTTTTTCAATTTCAATCTCAAATCTCTTTCTCCACTTGATATTTATTTCTCTCCTGGCTGTTTCTGCTGATGAGGTCACCCAAGAATCCTGCCACAAACAGCTGCGTACCTAGAATCATCATCGTCAGCGAGATGTAGAAGTATGGGCTGTCCGTCACAAGGGCATGAGGCACATGCTGACATAGTGCCACCACTTTGATGGTGCCCACGATGATGATGGCGATGAAACCGATGATGAACATCAATGTGCCGATGAAACCGAAGATGTGCATGGGCTTCATGCCGAATGTGCTGATGAACCATAGGCTCATCAAGTCCAAATAACCATTCACGAAGCGGTTCATGCCCATGAACTTGCTTTTGCCGTGTTGACGTGCCTGATGATGCACTGGCTTTTCGCCAATTTTGCTGAAACCTGCGTTCTTTGCGAGGTATGGGATGAAACGGTGCATCTCACCATACACCTCGATGTGCTTCACCACATCCTTTCTATACGCCTTCAGTCCGCAGTTGAAGTCGTGTAGGTTATGGATGCCGCTCACCATCCGTGTCGTGGCGTTGAACAATTTGGTCGGGATGGTCTTCGACAGTGGGTCACCCTTTCTTCTGTTCATTTTGAAGCCGCTTACGAGGTCATACCCGTCTTCCTTCACCATCCTGTACAGTTCAGGAATCTCGTCGGGGCTATCCTGCAAATCCGCATCCATCGTGATGACCACATCGCCTTCCGCCCGTTCAAAACCGTGGAACAAAGCGGGACTCTTACCGTAGTTTCTTCTGAACTTGATGCCATGTACCTCAGGATACTTCTTGCTCAGTTCCTCAATCACGTCCCATGAATGGTCTGTTGAGCCATCATTCACAAAAATTACCTCATACGAAAAGCCGTGTTCATCCATCACACGCTTAATCCACTCATGCAGTTCCGCAATCGATTCCTCCTCATTAAACAGAGGAACTACCACTGAAATGTCCATCTTATGATTTTCTATTATATAAATTACAATTTTATTTCATTTTCCTTTTCCAAGATGCTACCCAAGCTACCATGATCGTCAAGAACAGACTGATGAAAAAGTTGTTGTTGAAAATCAGCAAGGTCTTCTCCCATGATGATAATCCGTCCGCCTCGGCCAAGATGTCCATCATTTGCGCATGTTGTTCACCCATACCCATCTGCTCATACATCTTCAACATCTCAGGCTGTGTCAGCATCGCATTCAATTGCTCCATCAGCAGACCGTTATCCAGAAACTGGAAATAGGCGAACACGATCAAGCCATTGAACAGACAGGCATACATGAACATCGAAAACGCAAAGAACAGTCCCTGAAAATAGCTTAGTTGTTCTTTCACCAATGCCATCTTCTGGTTCAGTCGAAAAGCCAGCACGAAAGGTAGCACAATAGCTATGCCACACAGCATAAAACACAATAGCATCAGCAATCCATTGTTGTAACTGATGCCCTCCACGTAGGTGAGAAATACACCTCCCCAAGTCAGTCCCACGAAAGTTCCGTACTCCATAGAGTACGATTTATATACAGTATTATTTGTAGCCACGTTATTTTGTTCCTTGATACTCTATTTACAAAAACGTTGCAAATATAGTGATTTTAGTTGACAGAATCGCAATTATCAGGAAAAAAATGAGTATTTGCGTGGGTATCGGAACAAAATAGCCAAGAAGAGCGCCACACCAATGAGCATGGGGTAATAGAGGTAAGGGATAATGGCGATGGGATTCACTGTTGAAAGTCCCGCTGCTATCAGCACCTGAGCACCGTATGGGAGCAGTCCTTGGGTGAAGCACGAGGCGGTGTCGAGAATGGAGGCTGACTTGCGAGGATCTATCTTGAAACGTTTGGCAATATCTTTGGCGATAGGACCAGTTGTGAGGATGGCAACGGTGTTGTTGGCAGTACAAATATTGACCAAGCAAGTCAATAGAGCAATGCTCATTTCGCCCCCACGTGTACTGTCAACATGTCGGGTCAGTGCCTTGATGATCAGGTTGATACCGCCGTTATGACGGATAATCTCCAACATACCGCCTGCCAAGATGGTCACAATGATGAGTTCTGACATGCCCATCATGCCCTCGTTCATGGCAGCGAACCAGCCAAATACATCGTACGTGCCCATCGCTGTACCGATGATGCCTGTGAGTAGGATACCGATGCCCAAGGTCAGCAGCACGTTCGTGCCACAGATGGCAAGGATGACGACAACAATGTAGGGGAGGACAAGCCAGAAGTTTATTTCACCCACTTCGGCAGGGGTGCTGACTTGCTGGCCTAAAAAGAAATAGATGATGAGCATGAGCACAGCTACAGGCGCCACTATGCGGATGTTCACACGGAACTTGTCCCTCATGCTGCATCCTTGTGTCTGCGTCGCCACAATGGTGGTGTCGCTGATAAAGGAGAGGTTGTCACCAAAGTAAGTGCCACCCACCACGAGTCCGACCATCAACGGTACGCTGATGCCCGATTGCTGGGCAATCCCCACAGCTAAAGGCGTGAGGGCTGCGATGGTGCCACAACTGGTGCCTATGCTGAGGGAAATGAAGCACGATGCCAAGAAGATGCCTGGCAGAATCGCTTGCTCAGGCAGATAGCGCAGGGCAAAATTCACTGTGGCATCGACCGCACCCATCGTTTTGGCTGAGGCAGCAAAGGCTCCTGCCAGGATGAAGATGGCCAACATCAGCACCATCGTCGAATTGCCAGTACCTTTGGCAAAGATGCTGATGCGCTCGCTCATCGTTCCCTTCACTGTCAGCAGGGCATAGACCGAACTGACCAAGAATGCTACAGCAATGGGCACCTTGTAAAAATCCTGTGCAATGATGCTGGTGACCAAGTACAGGACGAGGAATACGATGAGTGGGGAGAGCGCTTTCATTTATAATGTTACACCATTCTTAAAAATAGCGATTTCCTGATAATTCTTCTTTTCGTTCCAAGTCATTTCTCCACTGGCTATCTCAATGATTTTCTGTATAAAACGTTTGAATAGTTCCATCATCTGTTCACCTTCCACGAGGGTGCCTGCATTGAAATCAATCCATGTGGGTTTGTTTTTGGCGAGGGTGCTGTTAGTGCTCACTTTCAGGGTTGGAACGAAGGTGCCGAATGGAGTGCCTCTGCCCGTTGTGAAGAGCACGATATGACAACCTGACGATGCCAATGCGGTGGATGCCACGAGGTCATTGCCTGGGGCGGAGAGCAGATTTAGTCCCTTCACAGAAAGGCGATCACCATAGGGCAACACACCCTTCACGGCACTCTTGCCACATTTCTGCGTACAGCCCAATGCTTTCTCTTCGAGGGTGGAGATGCCGCCCGCCTTGTTGCCTGGTGATGGGTTCTCTCCCACAGGTTCTCCATGCGACAGGAAGTATTGCTTGAAGTTATTGACAAGCTTCACCGTCTGCTCGAATAGTTCTGGTGTCTCGCAACGGTTCATTAGAATGGTCTCTGCCCCAAACATCTCAGGTACTTCGGTCAGGACGGTCGTGCCACCCTGACTGACGATGAAATCGCTAAAAACGCCCAAGAGTGGATTGGCTGTGATGCCTGAAAAACCATCAGAACCACCACATTTCAGACCTACACGGAGTTCTGACAAAGGAATTGCCTCACGCTTGTCTTTCGCAGCGATGGCATAGAGCTCGCGCAGTATCTTCATACCCTCTTCCACCTCATCTCCTTCCACCTTCTGAGTGACCATGAAGCGGATGCGCTCCTTGTCGTAGTTGCCCAAGAGTGCCTCAAACTGGTCGGGTTGGTTGTTCTCACATCCTAAGCCCACCACCAGTACAGCGCCGGCATTGGGATGCAGTACGAGGTTGCGTAGTACCTTGCGAGTGTTCTCGTGGTCATCAGAGAGTTGTGAACAGCCGTAATTGTGGGGATAAGCCACGATGCGCAACCGCTCAGCATCAGCTGGGAGCTGCTGGCAGAGTGGGGAGTTGGGGTCGTGAAGCTCTTGAGTGAGCAAGTTGGCTAACTGATTGACGATACCATTCACACAGCCCACTGTCGGCACAATCCACACCTCGTTGCGGATGCCTACCTCACCGTTTTTGCGGCGATAGCCTTGGAAGGTTAGTTGCTCCTTCGGGAACCATTCCTCGTAGGCTGGGTTCGTCAATTCCTCTTTGCCCACGGGTTGGTACTCGTAATCGAGCAAGCCAGCGAGATTCGTCTGGATATGGTCATGAGAAATCCAATCACCTTGCTGGTGGCTTTCTTTCAGATGCCCGATGGGGTACCCGTATTTGATGACATTCTCCCCTTCGACGAGGTCGGAGAGGAGAATCTTATGTCCAGCAGGAACATCGTTATTTAGTGTGATGTGCTGCCCTTCAATGTCAATGGTTTCTCCTGCCTTGAGCGGTTCGATGGCAACAGCTACGTTGTCGGCAGGATTGATTTTGATGATCTTCATGCGAACTATTGGATGACTACTTCAGCGCAGCCTTAGTCAGAGTTGTAGCTTGGTCGTAAGCCTTTTCCCAGTCGGTGTCGAGGCAGAAAGGAGTCATCGTTGTCTTGTCGTTCACATAGGCGTTAGCTCTTTCCTTGTCTGTATCCTTGAACATGGGGTTGAACTTGCTGGCATCTGTATAGATTTTCATGATTTCCATGCGCTTGGCAGGAGAGATGGCACGTGCTTTCTCCAAATTCACTTGGAAGTCTGTGATGAACGAGGTCATGTTCACAGCCTGGCTGTCATAAAAATAGGTGTCCTTTTTCAGACCACGCTTCTGTACCATCATGGTCAGGTAGTTCAGGGCAGTTACCTTGAACTGGTTAATTTGAATCTCCTCATCAGAAGAGTTAGGATTGTTCACGACTTTTGTTGCATTGTCACGCACCGTCTTGAAGAGGTCCTGTGCCTGCATGCTTGCCACCGATGCCATCAGCACAAGCAGTGAGAGAATGATTTTCTTCATTTTATTATTATTTATCCTTTATCAATAAGACGTTGCAAAGTTACTCATTTCCTTTCTATCATCAAGAGGAAAATTCCCGTAAATGTTTGTTTCTTAATGATGTTTAACACTTATTGCCCTGCGAACTCGCTGATTTCGTAATTGTTGGCTACAGCCAGACGTGCACAGTTCTGCAATAGCTGACGATTGGTGTCGTTCACTTGACCCACATCTGTTGGTTTGCCATATACAGTGTTGTCCTCACGGATACTCCTGTTCAGACAGGGAGCGATGATGCTCTCAAAGAACGTGCATGCCAACAGGTAACGTCCTGCATACAGGTTGATGTGGGTGCCGTCACGTGTCAGTTCGTTGTCCACTTTCAGCGCCTCCACTTCACGGGCGTTCTGCACAGCTGTGCCGCAAGGAATAATGACATCAATGCCCGACGCTTGTTTCATCTTCCTCACTGAGGTACAGAGGCTCTTCCACATGTTCTTCTGCGTCTTATATTTCGTTAGGTTCTTGAAGTTTGACGCATACGCCCATGTTTCGTTGAAGGCGAAGGTCGTGCGAGCAGCTTGCTTTGTGATGTTGTATGCCTGAATCAGCTTCGACAGATAAGGCTCATAAGTGCTGTAGTCGCCCGACTCTAATGAATACTGCTGCCACACAACCACGTCATAAGGAAATCTTTGCATCACATCCCCGATACTGGTCGTCTTCTCCAACTGCTGCTCACCCTGACTGTTGTAGCGATACAGCTCATACACCATCTCACCGTTCTTGAACGACTCGTAGTGCTGCTTCATGGAGCATCCGCCCCTGTAGAGCACATACACGTTCACATTGTTGATGCCCATTGATCTCAGGATTTCGGGTAACGCAGAACTCGTGTCGATGGAGAATGAATTACCCACGAAGAGTACATCCAGTTTCTTAGGCATGTAGGGCAGTGGAGGGTTGCACAAGTAAGGCGTTGTCTGCTGCAAAGCCACCAATTCCTTCTGTGCCTGTTCTTCTGCTTGTGCCTTCTCCTTGGCGGCCGCAGCATTAGCTGGGGTCTGCTTCGCTGTCGAACCAGTCTTGGCAGTCGTGCTTGTCTTTGTTGTTGCAGGTTTCGTTGTGGTCGTTGTTTGGGCTGTGGTTGTACTTGTCTTGGCATTCGTCGTGGTCTTTGGCACCGTCCGCTTCGTCACCACCGTCGTTCTTCTCACCACCATTGTCTTCCCATTCGCAGTCTTCTTCGTCTGTGCCACCCCCTGCAAGCAGAGCATGACCAACATCCCTATACATATAATCTTATTCATGTTATTCTGTCTTTTAGGATGCAAAGGTACGATTAAATGAGTACAATACAAAATAAAAATCCCTTTTTGTTTGAGGTGTGAGGTAAGAGTGAATAATCCAGAGCAAACTTACCCTAGTTGTCTGTAAAGTCTAATAGTTGACGTCACCCTGATTGTCAATTCTTCTTTTCCAAGACATTGTTTGTTGGCTCTTCAAGAACGAGGTGCGCCGTGTGGGACGTCAGCTTCAGATGCCTGAACACCTCAGCCGATGCTATGACTGCCGACTGGGCAAAGCTCCCTTACGAGTTCCTTGCCGAAGTCAGCAACCAGATCATCCGCAATGTCAAGGGTGTCAACCGCGTTTGCTACGATGTGTCGTCAAAACCACCAGCAACAATTGAGTGGGAGTGATTTCTTTTAATAATCCCAATCTTTTTGAACAAAAGAGATAAGTAAGAGCCTGTGCGATTGTGCACGGGCTCTTGTGATGTGAGAGGACACTTTTTTCTGAAAATGTTTGGAGGTGATTGGATTTTGATGTATCTTTGCCATCGAAACGATAAAATACAGTATTAATAATCTAAAACCTATCCGACCTATGAAACATAAATTACTTTTATTAGTAATGGCTTTGCTACCGATGATAGCGAGTGCGTATGAAGCTAAGATAGATGGTCTCTATTATAATTTCGATTATGATGCAATGACTGCAACGGTGACATATAAATCGTATGATTTTAATGATTTTCCTTATTATTATAATAAAGATTGGAATATAACTATAGCAAATATCCCTGCATCTGTGGTGTATAATGGCGTTACCTACAATGTGACAAGCATTGGCAAGAGTGCTTTCTATGGTTGTAGTGGTTTGACCTCTGTGACCATTCCTAACAGCGTGACAGTCATCGGAGGGAGTGCGTTTCAGGGTTGCTCTGGCCTGACCAGCATAGAGATCCCCAACAGCGTGACAGATATCGGAGAGGGTGCATTTTCTGGTTGCTCTGGCTTGACTAGCATAAATATTCCCAACAGCGTGACAGATATCGGTAATGGTGCGTTTTCTGACTGCTCTGGCCTGACCAGCATAAATATTCCCAACAGCGTGACAGATATCGCATGGGGTACGTTCGAAGGATGTATTTAGAGACTTCGAAACTACCATGAATAACAAAAACTAACCAAACTTAAACCGCTGGAATACAGATACTTTTAGATTTTAACACTTCGGGAGCTGTTTTTGGTTGCTTCGGAAATTCCCTATAAATTTGCAACGTATTTCTACCGCAGGGAATTTACGAGGCTTTATTTTTGCCATATCGTGGACAGAGTTGACAAGAGTTTATGACAGGTTACAAGAGTTGACAGCTTTTAGACCCGCTTTTGAGAAAAGCTATATCGTGGAGAAAGTTGACAAAGGTTGTCGATAGTTTACTCGTGATTACTTGCGGAGAGGTACAACAAAAGGAATGTTGAACCCATAAATACCGCAAGTATGCCAAAGACCAGAAAATGTGCTTGTTGTGGCAAGGTTTTCACCACAAACAGCGGAATGCAGAAGTACTGCTCGGAGGAATGTGCCACAGCAGCAAAAGAGAGCAAGAAGAAAAGACAAAAGGATTTTCTTCGGGCTGTTGAACCTGTGTTGGAAATCCAGCAGCAGGAGTACCTGACCTTTTCCAAAGCAGCCATCCTTTTAGGCTGCACCCGTCAGTATATCTATAAACTTGTAGATCAAGGGAAGTTGCCAGCCACACGGTTGAGCAGCCGAATGGCTCTTGTCCGCAAAAGTGACATCGAGAGGTTGTTTGCATTAAATCCTTATCATAGAGTATTGCCCGGTGCTTCATCAAAGAAACCGAACAAGAAACCATCTCATTCATTATCTTCTTCCCTTTTGTCGAAGAAAGGCAATAACCACATACCCGAAATAGGTATGCGGTCATCAGAACTATTGGACTTCATTTCTGGCGAGGATGTCATGGCTACCTACAAGGTTAAGAAGTCATGGCTCTATGCCTCTGCAAAGAGAAACAACATTCCCATGTGCAAGATTGCAGGCAAGAACTATTATAGTCGTAAGCACATGGATGCACTCTTTGGAGTTACAGCCGAGATAGAAGCCTTGACAGAGTGGCTTACCACCGAAGAGGCAGAAGTTCTCTATTCCACGACTAAGGAATCATTGCGCACCCAAGCCTATCGCCGTCATATCCCAACTAAACGGGAATATGGCAAGACCTACTATTCAAAGATACATCTTGATGAAGTATATCATCCAGACCTGAAAGCGAGTGATGCCTATTACACCACAGCAGAAGCTGCCGAGAAATACGGCATGACCAAGAGCAACATCTGTATGATTGTCAAGACAAACAACCTCACGAAGGTGAAAGTCGGTGTCCGGAATCTCATTGTCAAAGAGGAAATTGAAAAGGTGATGGCCGACAGGCTGGCTCAATTCGGCTCTTATCGGATTCTATGACGGTGAAAAACAGAACTTACACCCACGATTTTGAGCATAATCCAGTTATTCCTCAATTATTCACAAGTTACGATAAGTTTTCATCGTCACGGGTGCATCATTCAGTTACTTTGTGCCCGAAATGCTGGCAACAGCCATCAGTATTCATTGAATTGTAAAACTATAAAAGTTGTATTATGAGTAACATCTGCAAGACCGTGACTCTCCGCACACGGAAAATCAAAGGCGGAGAACAGCTTTCCTTCTATCTCGATTACTATCCAGGCTATCGGGATGAATCTACTATGAAGGTCATGCGCCATGAATCCCTCGGCATCTACATCTATGCCAAGCCGAAGAACCAAAGAGAGAAGGACTACAACGACCGTATGCGCGAGAAGGCAGAAGCTCTCCGCTGCCGTCGCTATGAGTCCATTGTGAATGAAAGATACGATTTCTTTGACAAAGAGAAAATGAAAGGTGATTTCCTTGCCTA
>JAGAAZ010000060.1 GCA_017614895.1 Bacteroidaceae bacterium
AGTAGATGACTTCATCACCAGCGATACATGACATCAAGAATGCCCCACCATGATATTCTTTTCCATAATAGACATTGAATATCGGGCCTTCAATACTTCCCACGCCTTCCAACCAAGTGGTATTATAAGCACTTTCTCCGCCCATACACATCATAACATCTCTATATACGCCTTTAAAGCCTTTGATCCCTCCCGTCTGCCTCGGCCCTATCACGTATGATTGACCATGAATCTGTAAAGTGGCATTGTCATCAACGGAAAAGTCATACATCAACTTAAATTGTTTGTCTGTAGAGTCGTATATGTACACATTCTGATCCTCTTCGTACCATGCTCCCACATAGCTCAGGGAGGGCAATTGTGAAATAAATGCATAATCCGGATGTTCTGGGTTGACATACCGCTGACGCATCATCTGCTTACAGGTCTTTCCGTTGATGATGGTGTCACCATCGAAGTAGTAGTACTCAACCCTCTGCACAGGATTACCAGAGTAGTCGCCCACTTTCCACACTTTGCCTTCCTCGACGAAGGGGCGGTAGGCATAGTCCTCGCTCTGCGTTGTGATATCCCACAATTCGGATGAGGATGTTCCCAGAGTCTCCAAGGCTTCCTTGTCTTCATAAACGACATGACCATCTTCATACAGGACAGGGAAAATGCGTTTGCCGCCATCGCTCGTTTCGCCTAAGCCGTAGAAGGGGCCATAGCCGAGCCAGCCCACACCAACCATCAACTGGGGCGTGTCCCCATGTAAAGCATCACGCCACCACGTGTAGCTTCCGTCATTCAATACGTGATGTCTGAAAAATCCCGAAGTTGTACTAACTGTCTGCCACTTGTCTTCCGTCTCATCTGACGAGGATATGCATCCATACGTTACATGGAATGCACTTCTGGCACGGGTGTTGAAGAGATAAAGGTCGCGGTCGGTAAGCCCTTCGATGGTCTCCGCATCCCACTCGATGCCATACAATGCCGCCATTTCCGTCGGATTTTCCATGCGAAGCCAAGCCTCGCCGTCGGCATCCTCACGCAGAAGATACTCTTCGCTCAATACCTTGGTCACTTCGTGCTGTGACGAGACATTATATTGCTGTACCTGCATCACAGTATATGTTTTTCCGTCTATACATCGAGTCCCTGCCACATGGTGGCGATTCAGGAGAGTTTGGCTATCCCGCGTGTATCCATCTATCCACGAGGTACCCGACGTGATGAAGTCGTGCATGGTATCCTTATAAATATACTCATCACCCACTCGGCAGGAGCGTAGCGTCATCGTAGACCCTGGAAAGCCCAGGTAAATGCTGAACTCTGGTCCCCAAAGACTGCCCACACCCTCAATCCACAGGTTCTGCACTGAGGCATCGGAGGCATATTCCGGATTATTGGGAGGAAACAATCCCAGCCTATGCAGGGCATGCCCGCAGGTTTGGATGCTGTCGTCTATATACACTTCATAATCTATGCCTTCCACTTTGGAATCGAAGAAAGTGTCTCCTGTATGCAAGGTGAAATCATAGTAAAGTTCTTCTTCAGTGGATTTTTCCGGCAAGAAGTACACTCTTCTGCCTTCTTCCCGAAAAGCTCCCCTGTATCCTTCCTTTTCATTATTATATACCTCATAGAATCTCTTATAGATCTTATCGTTGACAAGCGTGTCGCCTCTGAGAGTGAATGTTTCTGGAATCACTTTCGTGGCTTGGTTCATGTCAACTTCAACGACCCATGTCTTGCCCTCTTCGACAAATGGCGTATAATCTGCAAGCATGGAAAAACTCATCAGACACAACGCGGCAAAAAACAATACTCGTTTCATGACTTCTTTCTTAACTTTATTCATTTTGCTTTAATTATCGTTTTTTTTTGTTTCTCTGCCCATCAAGACGAGAGAACAGCGAAAATGTAACATCAAAAGAGAACTTTTTTCATTTCGCCAATCAGCGTCATCGTCATCGTTGAATCATCACCCTACCGTTCTGGATATAGATTCCCTTCTGGGGCTTCTGCTGGAGCCTTCGGCCTGAGAGGTCGAAGAGGACAGAGGAAATGGGCTGGCCTTCAACGGCATGGATGCCATCAGTGTCGTAAACATGCTTGTAGGCCCAGCTTGATTTGACCTTGTTCATTTGGGTGTTGTTCTCCACATCCAGTGTCCCGTTGATGTAGGCATTGTAGAGCTGGTCGTACAGCGAAATGAAATAATCCAACTGCTCGAAGCATTCTTCGTCAGAGAGCACTTTCTTTATTTCTCCCAGATATCCCTCTGCTTCCTTGTACTGCGTTCTGTAAGCAAGCTGGTTCTGCATAACCTTGTGAAGCATGGCGCTCAGGGTGCGGACAGCTTCCAGCTTCTCCGTGTTTGTCTCAGCCTTCTCCATCTCGGGAATCAGGTTCTTTAGCTCGTTGCGCACCTTGTTGCTGAAGGATGAGTATGCATTCTCACCTGGCTGTGCCTTGCTGCGATAGGCGAGGTCCTTCCCTTTCAGGAGCAGCTCATTCAGTACAGCATCAAGCTCCTTGCCGATTTCCTCCACACCTCCCAGGCGGTAAAGGCGTACCTTGCCGAATGCCGTCCAGTCGAAATAGTCAGTACACTGAGGATTCTGTATCTCGATGTGCATGGTGCCGTCGGTCACATCGGCAATGATGCTGTTGGTGTATCTGTCACCATTGAAGGCGTATGCGGCACCCAGATCACTGCTTGGTACATAGTAACTGAAGTTGAAGAAATAGTCGGTGTTCTTTTGAGAGGGAGTGATGTAGCAGTTCTTCTTGTCCACCGCGTCCTCGAGAGGGAGCTGGTCCTCGAGGCAGTGCATTAGAGGCACGGATGTGGCGTTGGCAGTGATCTCAGGGCAGAAGAGGTAAGGCCAAAGGCCAAAGCTCAGGGAGAAA
>JAGAAZ010000061.1 GCA_017614895.1 Bacteroidaceae bacterium
CTGCCGCCATGTGAAGGTGCTCATAACCCTTTCCATCCACACGGAAATAACTGTCCATCAAGCCATATTCTTCTTCCGTTGTCTCCATCAGCACACAAGCAGCACCATCACCGAAGATCGGACAAGTGTTGCGGTCCTGATAGTTGGTCATAGACGACATGTGGTCACCACCACAAATGATGATTCTCTTGTAACGTCCACTACGGATGTAGTTCGCTCCTGTTTCCATCGCATAGAGGAAACCTGAACATGCAGCCTCCATGTCGAAGCCAAAAGCATTCTTCAAAGCGAGGTTGCCAATGATGAGCGAAGCGGTTGAAGGGAAATGGTAATCAGGCGTGGTCGTCGCAACAATCACCGCCTCGATAGAGTCAGGATCTGCACCAGTCTTGTCAAGCAACTGCTTCACAGCCTTGGTCATCATAAAGGATGTACCTACGCCTTCTTCTGGTTTCAGGATATGGCGAGTTTTCACGCCAATGCGCTCCATAATCCATTCATCGCTGGTCTCAACGATTGTGGACATCTCCTCATTGTCGAGGATATACGTAGGAACCCATCCACCTACACCAGTTATAACAGCATTAAGCTTTCCCATAAGAGAGGAGTTTTATTAGATTGCAGCTTCCTTAACAATAGCCACCTTGCCACGATAGTAACCGCAAGAAGGGCATACTGTGTGATATACGTAGAATTCACCGCAGTTTGGACAAACTGCCAGTGTTGGAGCTACTGCTACGTCATGAGTTCTTCTCTTTCTTGTACGAGTCTTTGACTGTCTTCTTTTCGGATGTGCCATTTTCTTTTATTTTTTTAATTGTTCTTTAAATTGCTTCAGCGCTGCCCAACGACTATCAACGGGTTCGTCGGAATCCTCCCCCGTTACCTCGTCTGGTGCATCACCATTCTCTGCTGAATCCTCCTGCTCTGCATCCTCAAATCCACTTCGGGTGGACTGATGACGGCTGAGTTCGTGCATCATCGCGTCGTCACATTTCCCAGGTTCGTGACAACACGCCATCGGCATGCTGAGCGCTATGAACTCATAGATGAACTGTGCTAGGTCAAGATAACCCTCTGACTCAGGAACAATTACACAGTCACCATCATCGGCATACTCACTGCCAAGCTTCACGCTCAAATCGTCTGCAGTCTCAATCCGCAATTCGAGGTCTGCCAGACAACGGTCGCAAGGAACAATGATTGTGCCAATGCTATGGATTCGGAACTTATAAACTGACCCCGCGCTCAGACAAACCACTGTCGTGTGGATGCTACCACGCTGAATGAGTCCTCCGATCTCAGCAAAAAATTCATCGCCAATCTCGTATTCAAAGGTCTTCCCTCCGAGTCCAGAACTCAATAAATCAATGTTATAAGTATCCATTATACCCATTTGGAGTGCAAAGGTACAAATTTATTTCCTAACAAAAACGAAAAAGCACCAACTTTTTCTGTCTTGAAGGGATTTTCGCCTATTTAGTACGTCTTTTTACACTTCACGAATCATCAATTCGCACTACCTTCACGCTTTAGCGGGTGCTTTCGGAAGCTCAATTCGGAAGGTGGTACCCACACCCACCACTGAGTCAACGACATAAATTTTACCTTTATGATAATCTTCTACAATTCGCTTCGCTAAAGAGAGTCCAAGTCCCCAACCGCGAGATTTCGTCGTGAATCCAGGCTTAAACACAGAGTCGAAATTACCCTTCGCAATACCCTTGCCTGTATCTTTTACATCCACATACACCCAAC
Source organism: Bacteroidaceae bacterium (assembly GCA_017614895.1). Lineage (GTDB taxonomy): Bacteria > Bacteroidota > Bacteroidia > Bacteroidales > Bacteroidaceae > Minthosoma. The sequence continues at coordinate 1,759 of JAGAAZ010000061.1, forward strand.
GGTCATCTTCATCCACCGTGATATCAATTGAACCAGCACCATCCATCGCATCTACCGCATTCTTGCAGAGATTTTCAGCCACCCATTCGAACAAGCTGGAAATCAGGCTAACTATCACAGGTTCATTGGGATAATGCGTCGTAATAGTCACCTTATTCGATGTACGTTTCCGCATATAAGTCACCACCCTATCAATTACTTCCAGCACATCCTCCGGTTTGGGTTCAGGGATGGAACCAATCTTAGAGAATCGGTCGGCAATACGCTCCAAACGCTTGATGTCTTTCTCCATCTCTGGCAGCAAGTCATCATCAGGATAATTCTCCTTCAGCACTTCATGCCAAGCAATCAAACTAGAAATCGGTGTGCCCAACTGATGTGCCGTCTCCTTCGACAAACCAACCCACACTTTGTTCTGTTCCGCCTTCATCGCTGAGAAGATGGCAAAGATGGCAATCAAAACAAACAGTACAACCACACCCAGTTGGATATATGGATAAATAGCTAACCGCTTCAGCATCAACGACTCATCATAACAAATCGTGATGTAATCACCTGGCGCAATTTCTTCAGGCATATCAATACGGATAGCACGTCCATCCCCACGAAATTCTTTTGCCAACGAAGTCAGATATCCAATCGAATCCTCATCCGCCGAAAACGACTTACCAATATTTCGTGAAGAAAGTGCCTTCCCCTCCTTATCTACAATAATCACGGGAATCGTGTGATTACCATTGATGACCTTCAACACCAGGTTCATATCCGTATTTTCATCCGCAGCATTCAAAGAACGCATCGCTTCTGCCCACACTTCCATGCGGGTGCGCTCTTCCTCCTCCAAATCCGTAATCAAATAATTAGAAGTCACCAACGAGCCAATCGCTATCAAGATAGCGAACAGCACCAACATATATCTGATATTTCGTATTTTGTCGAACATCTGCATACTATTATATATAACGAAAAGACCCCCACATTATTGTGAGGGTCTCTCAAGAAGGCGGCGACCTACTCTCCCGCATTGCGGTGCAGTACCATCGGCGCGCCCGGGCTTAACTTCTCTGTTCGGGATGGGAAGAGGTGGAACACCGGGGCCAAA
>JAGAAZ010000062.1 GCA_017614895.1 Bacteroidaceae bacterium
AATATCATCCGTTGCGACACGATGAAAGCCGCTCCACTCATCGAGATTGAACTGGACAGAAAGGCAATGCCTGAAGGAGTGAACCAACTGACCGTCTTTGACAGTTGGGGAAGGATTATGGCAGAGAGGCTGTTCTTTATCTGTCCTAAACCAGATAAGGGAGATAGCATACAAGTCACTACACTTACGCAGAAACTGAAACCTTGTGGGAAGGTGGAAATGGAACTGCGCACAAGACCCAATGCCAACTTGTCTTTCTCAGCAATAGATGCCCACACGATGACCAATGGCAAGCAAGGGAACATGAAGACTTGGATGCTGCTGAGTTCAGAAGTGAGAGGCTATATCCCCAATGTGGATTACTATTTTGAGGCTGATGACGCCAAGCACAGAAAAGATGCCGACCTGCTGATGTTGACACAAGGGTGGCGGCGCTATGATTGGCGGCTGATGTCTGAACGCTATACCTTCCGTAAAGCACAACCCATCGAAGATCAGTTCTACATGTATGGTCAGTTGAAAGAATATAGGAAGCATAACCCTGTGTCAAACGTACATTTGTATGTCAGCCTCTACAACCAGCAGGGTCAGAGCCTGATTGGCAATGGGACGACAGATGCCGAAGGTAACTATGCCTTCAAGATGCCCTTCATGGATGGAGAGTGGAAGATGAACATCTACACGACGAGAGATATCAAGAAAAAGGAAAAAGTAAAAGAAAAAAGGAAGACCTATTATGTAGGTATTGACCGTCAGTTCTCACCAACCCCCAGATACCTCACGCCTTTGGAGACGACCATCCTGCATCCACTCAAACCGAACGCTTTTGTGAAGAATCCATTCCAAGAGTATAAAGAGGAAGATGAGTTCATTCCCATCACACAAAAAGATCATGTGCTGCAGAATGTGACGGTGAAGGCCAAGAGGCGTTACTTTACCAATGACGATTGGAGATGGAAGAACGAGGCGTATGGAAAGCAATATGCATCACTCTATTATAATATTGACAGAGAGCTGGATGACATCCTTGACAAGGGAGAACCTGTGCCGACGATTGGAGAATTTATCAATCAAAAGCTGGGTACGGAATTGGACAAGTATGGATATGAGGCAAGAAATCTTGGAAGCGGAAGAGATCTCGTATTTATATATGATAATGACGAAAGTAGAGAACAAAACGAGGACTGGGGAATAAATTTCCTTGATATTGTAAAATCCATCTATGTTGTATTTAACGAAATGATGTCCCCCACATTAGGAAGGTGGGACTATATTGATAACCCCCGTCATCTTATTTACATCTATATCTATACCCATCGAATCTTCTCTGCGGAAAGCAACAAGGGAATTCGTCGCACCTACTTCCAAGGTTTCAACAAGGCTTCCACCTTCAAAACAGAAGATTACAACGTGATTCCTCCTATGGCAGACTTCCGTCGCACCATCTGGTGGCAACCCGACATCACCACAGATGCACAGGGCAAGGCCAAGGTGGAGTTCTTTAATAATTCCACCTGTGAAGAGATGTACATCAGCGTGGAGGGTATGACAGAAGACGGAAAGGTGTTGGTGAATAAATGATAGTTAAAAAGAAATAACCACTTATGCATCGATTACTCCATATATTATTATTGGTTCTCTTCACTCTATCCATTCATGCACAGAGTGAGGAAACGGCACGTATTATGTCCTATCTTCAGAAGGCGATGAACTTCAACAAGGTGGTGCCACAGGAGAAGGTCTATCTTCACTTTGACAACATGGGCTACTTCGAAAACGAAACCCTATGGTTCAAGGCGTATGTGACGAGGACGTATGATGGACACGCCTCGGATTTGAGCAAAGTGCTGTATGTGGAGCTGCTCAATCCGAGCGGAGATATTGTCAAGACGTGTAAGTACCCGATTGATTCATTAGGCGTTTCACATGGAGACCTGAAACTCGACTCGCTGCTCACATCGGGTTATTATGAAGTCCGTGCCTATACGCGCTATATGACCAACTGGGGCACGAATGCCGTGTTCTCTCGTGTATTCCCTGTGTTCAAAGCTCCGAAGAAGGAAGGTGATTATTCTGACTTGACCATCAGGACGATGCTTTACTCCAATCGTGATCCCAACAACCGAACCAGCGATGACTCGCTCTACCAGAAGGCGATTGATGAGGGAATCTACACCAGCGACCTGATGAAGACCATCAGCGTGCAGTTCTATCCAGAGGGAGGCGACATGATTGCAGGCAAGAAGTGCCGGGTGGCGATATTGGCTGTGGATGACAACGGACATCCGCATGAGGAAGAGGGTTTTGTGATGAACGAGAAGGGCGATGTCCTTGCTTCCGTTCAGACAGACACGCTGGGCAGAGGAATGTTCGAGCTGGTGCCTGATACAGGAAAGCTTACCTTCCAGATGCGCAACCTCAAGAAGAGCGAACGCAGGAATGTGCAGTACTTCACCTTGCCTGAGGCAAAGACGGAGGGTTGTGTGCTGAGTGTGGATGCCATCAATGAACAGATGCTTGCAACGCTTCAATGCACAAGAGGTGTCTGTGGTAACTTGCTCGGCTATGTTTTGATGCATAATGGCAATATCATCCGTTGCGACACGATGAAAGCCGCTCCACTCATCGAGATTGAACTGGACAGAAAGGCTATGCCTGAGGGTGTGAACCAACTGACCGTCTTTGACAGTTGGGGAAGAATCATGGCAGAAAGGCTGTTCTTTATCTGTCCTAAACCAGATAAGGGCGACTGCATCCGCATTGTTGCAAAAACCCAGAAACTGAAGCCTTGTGGCAAAGTAGAGTTGGAATTGAACACAAAACCCAATGCCAACTTGTCTTTCTCAGCGATTGATGCCCACACGATGACCAATGGCAAGCAAGGGAACATGAAGACTTGGATGCTGCTGAGTTCAGAAGTGAGAGGCTATATCCCCAATGTGGATTACTATTTTGAGGCTGATGACGCCAAGCACAGAAAAGATGCAGACCTGCTGATGCTGACACAAGGTTGGAGACGCTATGATTGGAGACTGATGTCTGAACGCTATACTTTCCGTAAAGCACAACCTATCGAAGACCAGTTCTACTTGAATGGGCAACTGAAGACATACAGGAAACGCAACCCTGTGTCGAACGTACATCTGTACGTAAGCCTATATAATCAAAAGGGAGAAAGCTTGCTTGGCAATGCTCAAACGGACGCTGAGGGAAACTATGCCTTCAAGATGCCGTTTATGGATGGAGAATGGAAATTGTCCATCTACACCACAAGAGACATGAAGAAAAACGAGAAACGGAAAACCTACCTTGTAGGCATTGACCGTCAGTTTACACCCGAGCCAAGGTATATTACACCTGCTGAAAGACAAATCCTGCATCCGCTCAAGCCTAACGTTTTTACAAAGAAGCCATTCCAAGAATTGGAAGAGGAAGATGAGTTCATCCCCATCACACAGAGAGACCATGTGATACAGAACGTGACAGTGAAGGCGAAACGCCGCTATTTCACCAATGATGATTGGAGGTATAAAAATGAGGCGTATGGTCGTCGGTATGCAGTTCTCTATTACGATATAGACAGGGAGCGGGACAATATTCTCGATGGAGGGGAACGCATGCCATCACTCTTGAATTTCTTAGCAAAAAAGAATTCACTTTTTACTTATTATAGAGCAGAGACATCTAATCATCAAAGTGAATCATCTGATTCTCAGGGAGGTTTTTCAGAATACATAGGAGATGCATCAGATATGTGTAGATACGACGGAGATCTCATCAACTGGATAATTGATAATGGTGCGCGTCCTCTCTTAGATGTCCATATAGATGAACTATATTTGGATGAAGTGAAGTCTGTCTATATTGTTCCTGGTGACCCACGAGTGATGGACAATAGTACATTCATCTATGTTTATCTGCACACGAAATTCACCACAGAAAGCAACAAGGGGCTCCGCCGCACCTACTTCCAAGGCTTCAACAAAGCTTCCACCTTCAAGACAGAAGATTACAACGTGATTCCCCCTATGGCAGACTTCCGACGCACCATCTGGTGGCAACCCGATATCACCACAGATGAACAGGGCAAAGCAAAAGTGGAATTCTTCAACAACTCGACTTGCGAGGAAATGTACATCAGCGTGGAGGGTATGACAGAAGACGGGAAGGTGTTGGTGAATGAATGATAGTTAAAAAGAAATAACCACTTATGCATCGATTACTCCATATATTATTCCTTGTTCTCTTCACTCTATCCATTCATGCGCAGAGTGAGGAAACGGCTCGTATTCTGTCCTATCTTCAAAAGGCGATGAACTTCAACAAGGTAGTACCTCAGGAGAAAGTGTATCTGCACTTCGACAATATGGGGTACTTCGAGAACGAAACCTTGTGGTTCAAGGCGTATGTGACGAGGACGTATGATGGACACGCCTCGGATTTGAGCAAGGTGCTGTATGTGGAGCTGCTCAATCCGATGGGCGATGTCATCAAGACACGCAAGTACCCGATTGATTCATTGGGTGTGTCGCATGGGGAGATGAAGCTGGACACCTTGCTGGGTTCCGGTTTCTATGAGGTTCGTGCCTATACACGTTATATGACCAACTGGGGCACCAATGCCATTTTCTCCCGTGTTTTCCCTGTCTTCAAGGCTCCCAAAGAAGAGGGAGACTACTCTGACCTGAACATCAAGAGTGGGCTGTACAAGCATCGGGAGCCCAACAATCGTGACAAGACCGATTCGCTCTATCTGGCAGCCATTGACAACGGTATTGATGTGCGTAACCTGATGACGACCATCAGCGTGCAGTTCTACCCAGAGGGAGGTGATATGGTTATGGGCAAGAAATGCCGTGTGGCGATGATGGTGGTGGATGACAACGGGCGTCCTTATGAGAGTGAGGGCTTTCTGATGAACGAGAGGGGCGATGTGCTCACCTCCATTGAGACCGACTCGCTGGGCAGGGGATTCTTCGAGGTGGTGCCAGAGGCAGGAAAGCTCACCTTCCAGATGCGCAATCTCAAGAAGAAGGAGAAGAAGCAGGTGCAGTTCTTCACGTTGCCTCCAGCAAAGCAGGAAGGTTGTGCCCTCAGCGTGGATGCCGTGAGTGAGCAGATGCTTGCCGTCCTGCAATGCACGGATGGCATCTGTGGCGATATGCTCGGCTATGTCCTGATGCATGATGGGAACATCATCCACTGCGACACCATCAAGGCTGTGCCCCTGATGGAGATTGAATTGGACAGAAAGACGTTGCCTGAAGGAGTGAACCAGCTGACCGTCTTTGACAGCAGAGGTGCCATCATGGCAGAAAGGCTCTTCTTCATTTGTCCAAAACCAGACAAGAGCGACAGCATACAAGTCACTACACTCACGCAGAAGCTGAAGCCTTGTGGCAAGGTGGAATTGGAACTACAAACAAAACCCAATGCCAACCTTTCCTTCTCTGCAATGGATGCCCAAACGTTGACCAACGGCAAGCAGGGCAACATGAAGACCTGGATGCTGTTATCATCTGAAGTAAAAGGTTATATCCCCAACATTTATTATTATTTCGAGGCAGATGACACCAAGCACAGAAAGGATGCAGACTTGCTGATGTTGACACAAGGATGGCGACGTTATGACTGGCGGCTGATGTCGGAGAAGTACATCTTCCGAAAGGCACAGCCCATTGAAGACCAGTTCTACTTGTATGGACAGTTGAGAGAATATCGGAAGCATAACCCTGTATCGAACGTGCATCTGTATGTCAGCCTCTACAACCAGCAGGGTCAGAGTCTGATTGGCAATGCCACAACGGACGCTGAAGGAAACTATGCTTTCAAGATGCCGTTCATGGATGGGGAGTGGAAAATGAACATTTACACCACAAGGGACATGAAGAGGGGCGAGAAGAAGAAATCGTACCTTGTGGGCATTGACAGGCAGTTCTCTCCCACACCCAGGTACATCACTCCGACAGAGGCAGAAATCCTGCATCCGCTCAAGCCGAATGCTTTCGTGAAAAAGCCCATCCAAGACTCGGAGTGGGAAGAGGAAGATGTATTTGTACCCATCACCAAGAAAGATCATGTGTTGCAGAATGTGACGGTGAAGGCCAAGAAGCGCTACTTCACCAATGACAACTGGAGGTATAAGGACGAATCGTATGGCCGTCGGAATGCCACCCTCTTCTACAATGCCGACCATGAACGAAACGATGCGCTCGACAGAGGGGAATCTGTACCTTACCTCTTTAGTTTCTTGAAAGAAAAGAACTCACTCTTTGAATATAA
>JAGAAZ010000063.1 GCA_017614895.1 Bacteroidaceae bacterium
ATTGAGCCTCACTTTCACCGATAAAATCGTCCTGCCTGAGTGGATGGACAAGATAAAAATCGATGAATTCAAGGTCAAAGGGAAAATCAGCCCATCTGAAGTAAAAAAGCTCATCAAAAGGTTCCCCAAACTCATCATCAATAATATATCTTATAATTACGATATAGTCGTCAATTCTGGTGCTCTGGGTGTTCCATTGATCGTCGTGAATGGGAAGCCCTTCAAAGTGACCCAAAAATTTGACTATGCGAATGCTCGCGATGAGGACTATGCAGAACTCATAGGCGTGGAACCCGATGACATCAAGAACATCACTGTCTTCAAGGATGCTGCTGCCACAACCCTCTGGGGTGAAAGAGGCAAATGGGGCGTCATCGAAATCAAGACCAAGGGCAAAGTTAAAAAGAGCAACAGGAAGATCCTGACGGTTAGCGGTACTGTGAGCGACGCTGAAGGTCCGCTTTGGATGACCAACGTGGTTGAGGTTAATGAACAGAATCGCATCGTTGGACATGCTGTCACCGACACCCTCGGTCATTTCACACTCAAAGTAGTGAATCCTAAAGACAAGATTCGTGTTTCCTACATAGGGACAAAGACTATGACGCTCGATATCTACAAAAAAAAGTACGACATCATCATGCAACCATCGACAATGCTGAGGACCGTTGATGTGCAAAACGAACGCAAGAGAAGACTCAGATAATTTTGAAGGAATCAAACCGTAAAACCCCATAAAACCTATACAACAATGAAAAAGTATATCATCATCATCGTAATGGCACTCATCGCCAGCTATGCGACAGCTCAGTCAAACGAGAGCAAGAAGACAGACCGATTGGAAGCATTTTCCCCACGGAGCACTCGTTATGGATACAATTATGTGAAAGAGTGCATCGAGACCTTCCGTTACGAAGGGAACCTGGAGGGGAAGAAATGGTTGACCGGTTTTTATGATCCAGGGTTCCCCAAAGGAATCCCTCAAGAAGAAAGAGACAGCATTAGGAACGCCTACTATGAGGAATTGTGGGCAAAGCAAGACAGCCTGCCTGAACATGATAAAATGTTCATTGTCAGAGCTGCGGAGGAAGGCCCTATTGCCCTCACCTACGACAAAAATGACACGACCTTGGTGCTGCTGAAGTGTGATGAAGAATGGCCCATACTCGGGCAAAACAAGTTGAGGTCTTTTAAGATGAAAGTGGGTGTGGCAGAATACGATTCCATCCAACGGCTCCACATGCTGGCTGCCTATACCGCTGTACCTATGGATCCGACCCCCTCAAATAAATTGATAGATGTTGTTATCGTAAGGAATCCCAACAAACCCCTTCCTGTCATGCCAGGGCCCTTTAGTTTTGACACCATGCACTTCTATTTCGTTTGGGGAGACTCAATGAGAGATTTGTATGCCCAAAGTCACACTTGCCTATCGCCGATCGCCCAGAAACTGATAGAAACGTTCTACAATATTTGTAGTGCAGTGCGTGACCAAGACCACGAGGAGCTCCGCTCGCTCATGCCCACTGTGCACGAACTACTGGCACACTACCCAACCCTCCTCTTGCCCGACGTCATCTACGACGAATGGACAGACGAGCGTTTTCGATGAACAATAATGGCAGACCAATATTAAAACGACAAAAACATCACACCTATGAAAGCGTACAGAATTATCACGATAGCATTCGTATTATGGAGCAGCGTCAGTGCACTTGCCCAAACCCCTGAAATCAAGCGGACAGACAGGTTGCTCACCGCTTCAGGATTGCCGCGTTACAGTAAAGGTGAAAATATGAGCACGAGTTTTGTAGAGTCCTTCCGATATGCAGGAGATGAAGAGGCAAGGCGATGGTGGACTGACTATTACAAGCCAACCATACACTATTCCAACACAGAAAAAGGACGGAAGAAAAGAGATAAGATTAACGATGCCTATAACAAGAAATGGGATGAGATGACCCAACAACTTCCCCGATATTACGATCTGTTCATAGCAAGACCCTCCTTTTCCCCTCCATACGGATTCTCCTATAGCAACAAAGACACAGCATTAGTGTATATGGAACAAAAGTGGAATGTGGGCAAGAAGAAAGACAAGAAGATTACAATGACCACCCACAAGATGAAAGTGGACGTAGCCGTCTATGACTCCATCCAATGCTTGCACAAACTGGCCGTATACACCTCCGCCCAGTTCGACCCCGACTATACGACGCTCGATGGAACAAGTTACCACTTCATCTGGGGCACATTCTCAGGCGACAAATATGCCATCAGTTCCGACAACGGTTCACGCACCTGCAAGCGGTTATTGAAAACTTTCAACGACATCTGTGTGGCTATGCGCAACAACGACTACGAAGGGCTCTACGCACACATACCTACGGTTCACGAACTTCTCGCTTACTACCGTACTCTCCTTCTACCCGATGTGCCGATAGATGAATGGGACTTGGATGCGTCAGTAAGGGGTCGAAATAACAAATAAATTACAGCGAAGATAACAACTTCACATACAGCGAGATGGCATCGTCTATCTCGCTGATTTTGATGTATTCATCTGCCGTATGGGAACGCGACGATTCGCCAGGACCCAACTTGAGTGACGGGAACCGCATCAAAGCTTGATCGCTCAGGGTCGGTGAACCGAACGGCTTGAGTCCTTCCTTGATGCAAGCCTGCACAAAAGGATGCTCCACGTCAATCTTCGAAGAGGACAGACGGAAGGAACGAGCTTCCAGTTCCGAGGTGAGATGCTCCTGGAAAAAAGCGAAGATTTCCTCGTTCGTGTAGCATTCATTCGACCGCACATCAATGGTGAAGGTGCATTGGTCAGGGATGACATTGTGCTGTGTGCCGGCATTGATGATAGTCACCGTCTGCTTCACTGGACCTAGCAGTTCCGTCTGCTTCGGGAATTGCCATTCCGACAGCCACTGGATGTCCTTCATCGCATGATAGATGGCATTGTCGCCCTCATTCCGAGCTGCATGACCCGCCTTCCCATGCGCCACCGCATCAATCACCATCAAGCCCTTCTCCGCAATGGCAGGCTGCATCCCCGTCGGCTCACCCACAATGGCAAAGTCAATCTTTGGCAGCAGCGGCAGAACCGACTCAATGCCGTTCTTGCCAGAAACCTCCTCCTCGCAACTCGCCAAAAAAATGATATTCGTGGGCTGCAACTCAATATAAGTCATCAGCAAAGAAACAAGTCCTCCACCGCAGTCATTGCTACCCAAGCCATAGAGCTTGTCGCCCTCCAACGTCGGGGTAAACGGATCATGCTGCCATCCCGCCACAGGTTTTACCGTGTCGAGGTGGGCATTCAGCAGGATGGTCGGTTTAGCCTCCCCCGCATGGGGACAATCCGTCCAACGCATGGGCTGGCTCCACACATTGTTTCCATGCCGTTGGGGATTCAGTCCCTTCTCCCGCATATATGCCTCCAGCACATCGGCGGCAGCCTTTTCGTCGCGACTCACGCTGGGCGTGGCAATCAGCCGTTTCAGCAGTTCCACTGCCTCATTCGTTTGCTCTTTGTATGTCATTTTCAGCACTTTTACATTATTTTAAAGGCAAAGGTACTACATTTTAGCGAGAAAATCGTAACTTTGCATCGTTTTTGTGATTTTGAATAATAAAACTTACAACATAATGGCACAGCAAGAAGACATTTTCAAGAAAGTGGTGAGCCACTGCAAGGAATACGGTTTCGTGTTCCCATCTTCAGAGATTTATGACGGACTGGGCGCCGTGTATGATTACGGTCAGAACGGTGTAGAGTTGAAGAACAATATCAAGCAATACTGGTGGCAGTACATGGTGTTGCTGCACGAGAACATCGTGGGCATCGACTCTGCCATCTTCATGCACCCCACCATCTGGAAGGCATCAGGTCACGTGGATGCATTCAACGACCCACTGATTGACAACCGCGACTCGAAGAAGCGCTACCGTGCGGATGTGCTCATCGAGGACCAGATTGCGAAGTACGACGAGAAGATCGAGAAGGAAGTGGCGAAGGCAAAGAAGCGTTTCGGCGATGCTTTCGACGAGGCTCAGTACAGAGCGACTTCTCCCCGTGTGCTGGAGGAGCAGGCTAAGCGTGATGCTTTGCACCAGCGCTACCAAGACGTGATGAACGCTGAGGGCGGCATCGACCTGGACGGCTTGAAGCAGATCATCCTGGACGAGGGCATCGTATGTCCTATTAGCGGCACAAGAAACTGGACGGATGTACGCCAGTTCAACCTGATGTTCAAGACCGAGATGGGTGCTGCAGCAGAGGGTGCATCAACCATCTACCTGCGTCCAGAAACGGCTCAGGGTATCTTCGTGAACTATCTGAACGTGCAGAAGACGGGCCGCATGAAGGTTCCTTTCGGTATCGCTCAGATTGGTAAGGCATTCCGCAATGAGATTGTGGCACGTCAGTTCATCTTCCGTATGCGTGAATTCGAGCAGATGGAGATGCAGTTCTTCGTGAAGCCCGGTACAGAGCTCCAGTGGTTCGAGGAGTGGAAGAAGCGTCGCATGGCTTGGCATCAGGCACTCGGTTTCGGCGCTGAGAACTACCGTTTCCACGACCACGACAAGCTGGCGCACTATGCCAACGCAGCTACCGACGTGGAGTTTAAGATGCCATTCGGCTTCAAGGAGGTGGAAGGTATCCATTCTCGCACGAACTTCGACCTATCGCAGCATGCCAAGTATTCAGGCAAGAAGATCGAGTACTTCGACCCAGAAGACAACACTTCTTATACACCATACGTCATCGAGACTTCCATCGGTGTAGACCGTATGTTCCTCTCTGTGATGTGTCACAGCTACTGCGAAGAACAGCTTGAAGGTGGCGACACCCGCGTGGTGCTCCGTCTGCCTGCTGCCTTGGCTCCTATCAAGCTCGCTGTGTTCCCACTCACCAAGAAGGACGGTCTGCCAGAGAAGGCCCGTGAAATTATCGACGGACTCAAGTTCCACTTCAACTGCAAGTACGAGGAGAAGGATCAGATTGGTAAGCGCTACCGTCGTCAGGACGCTATCGGTACACCATTCTGCGTGACTGTCGATAACCAGACGCTGGAGGACAACACCGTGACCTTGCGCTATCGCGACACGATGAAACAGGAACGTGTGAACATCGCCGACCTGCGTGGCATCATCGAAGACCAAGTGACCATCACCAGCTTGCTGAAGAACTTGAAATAACCAGCCCACGCGCTGGGCGATTTCTCCATTCGGATTGAAAGACAATGAAGAGATTATTATATATATTGCCAATGCTTGCCCTCTTCTTCCTCGCTTCATGCAGCGAGAAGAACGAGGTGGGCGAGTATGACAACTGGCGGACAAGGAATCAGCAGTATGTGGATTCCATCGCGAACCTTGCTGAGGCAGGCAAGGATGGTTGGACGAAAATCATCGCCTACAACCTCAATACAAGGGAACCACGTCCTGACCTGAACAACAACTACTACATCTACGTGCAGAAGTTGGAGGACGGAACAGGTACACGTCATGCTGAGCAGAACGACTCTGTGCGTCTTCACTATATGGGTCGCCTGATTCCGTCCATGTCATACGCACAGGGCAATGTCTTCGACAAGAGCTACAGCACTTATGTCTTCAACGAGGAGACGGATGTGCCCAAACTCATGGCCGCTGCCAACAACATGATCACAGGATTTGCCACAGCCGTGATGAATATGGTGGAGGGTGACCGTTGGAAGGTAGTCGTGCCTTACTATCTGGGCTATAACCCCAGCGTGAATCCGTCAAGCCTCGTGCCCGACTATTCCACTCTTATCTTCGACATCAAGCTGGTGCGCATCTACAAATATCATATTGATACAGACACCACTTGGCACTAGCCAGCCCACGCGCTGGGCGGTTTTCTCTGCTCTCAACACCTTTGGTGTTTCGAAAAACAATAATTACCAATAATTTTCAATAATTTTGTCCAATAATAATTTTTGGAACCAATTATTGTCAATTATTGGTAATTATTGTCTGTCCAAGCCTCAGAATGAGGCGTAGGAGAAAGTCACGTTACCTTCTTATTTCACATTGCCCACCTTAATCAGGTACTCAGCAATCTGAACGGCATTCAAAGCTGCACCCTTCTTGATCTGGTCGCCTGAGAGCCAGAAGGTGAGACCGTTCTCGTTGGCGAGATCCTTACGGACACGACCTACATATACATCGTCCTTGCCTGCTGTGAAGAGAGGCATAGGATACTTCTGATTCTTTGGATCGTCAATGAGTGTCACACCATCAGCAGCAGCGATAGCCTTCTGTGCATCCTCCACAGAGATGGGCTTCTCTGTCTCAACCCACACAGCCTCTGAGTGAGCACGGAGAGAAGAGATACGCACGCACATCGCAGAGCACTTCGCATCGGTGTGCATGATCTTACGGGTCTCGTTGAACATCTTCATCTCCTCCTTCGTGTAACCATTGTCCTGGAACACGTCAATCTGAGGAATCACGTTGTATGCCAACTGATAAGCGAACTTGTTGACAGTAGGCTCCTTGCCTTCCACCAAATCCTTGTACTGCTGCTGGAGTTCAGCCATTGCAGCGGCACCAGCACCAGAAGCGCTCTGGTAACTTGCTACGTGAATGCGCTGGATGTGGCTCAGCTTCTCAATGGGCTGAAGCACCACCACCATCATGATGGTTGTGCAGTTAGGGTTGGCGATGATGCCACGAGGACGGTTCAGAGCATCGGCAGCGTTGCACTCAGGCACCACCAATGGCACATCCTCATCCATACGGAAAGCGCTGGAGTTGTCAATCATCACAGCACCAAACTTGGTGATGTCCTCAGCAAACTCCTTCGAGGTGCCTGCGCCTGCTGATGTGAAAGCGATGTCCACACCCTTGAAGTCGTCGCCGTGCTTGAGGAGCTGCACTTCATACTCCTTGCCACGGAACGTATATTTTCTTCCGGCACTACGAGTTGAACCGAAAAGTACGAGGTCGTCAATTGGGAAATTTCTCTCATCAAGAACACGAAGGAATTCCTGTCCTACGGCACCACTGGCACCAACGATTGCTACTTTCATCTTATTACCTTATTTGTTTGTATTTCTTACATATTTCTTTAAAAACGCTGCAAAGGTAAACATTTTTAGTGAAAAGTGAAAAGTGAAAAGTGAAAAAACTGGCTTTCTTGCCATTCAGATGGGTTGGTAACTTAGATTTTTTACTTTTCACTTTCCACTTTTTACTTTATTCCGTACCTTTGTAAAAATTTTCATTTTGGACGCAATTACCACATACCTGCCCATCACCGACCCGACCTGGATTTTCTTCCTCGTGCTCAGCGTGATCTTGTTTGCTCCCATGATATTCAGCAAACTACGCATTCCACATCTTATCGGAATGATTCTGGCAGGTGTGCTGATTGGTGAACATGGATTCAACCTCTTGGCAAGGGATGCTTCGTTTGAGCTCTTTGGCAAGGTCGGTATCTACTACATCATGTTCCTGGCAGGTCTGGAGATGGACTTGCAAAACCTGAAACAGAATCGCATCAAAGGCGTTACGTTTGGCTTCATCACGACGTTGATTCCTTTCGGATTTGGTTTCCTGGCAGGCTATTATTTCCTCGATTACAGCATTCCTGCCTCCCTGCTCTTGGCATGTATCTTTGCTTCCCACACGTTGGTGGCATATCCCATCGTGGGACGTTACGGCTTGAGCAAGTCACCATCCGTAACCATCTCCATTGCCGCCACGATGATAGCTTTGCTGTCTGCCCTGCTTTTCTTGGCAGGTATGGCAGGCACCATCAAGGGGACGGGCGACTTTTGGTTCTGGGCATTTTTCGCCTTGAAGTTTGCCCTCTTCATGTTCGGCATGTTCTTCCTGCTGCCACGCCTCATTCGTGTGTTCTTCCGCAAGTTCAGCGAACCCGTCATCCAGTTCACGTTCACGCTGGCTGTGGTGTTCCTTGCTGCTGCCACTGCCGAGTTCTGCGGATTGGAAGGCATCTTTGGTGCTTTCTTGGCTGGTTTGGTGCTCAACCGTTTCGTGCCCAACACCTCGCCACTGATGAACCGCATCGAGTTTGTCGGAAATGCCATCTTCATCCCTTACTTCCTGATTGGTGTGGGTATGCTGGTCAATGTCGCCCCGATGTTCCGTGAGGGCAAAGCCGCTGTGGTGGTGCTCATCATGGTGGTGGCAGGTACCCTCTCGAAATATATAGCCGCCTACATCAGCCGTAAGCTCTTCCGTATGAGCCGCACGGAAGGTGTGATGATGTTTGGTTTGACTGAAGCCCATGCAGCAGGAGCTTTGGCGATGGTGATGGTGGGTGTCAATCTCGAAGTGTCGCCTGGTGTGCCTCTGATGAACAATGCTGTCCTGGACGGTGTGGTGATGATGATTCTTATCTCCTGCATCATCTCCTCCATTGCCACCGACCAAGCAGCTAAGAAACTCAAGATGCAGGGAGACGAGACCGACAAGAAAGAGCGTCGAGACAGTACGGCACTCGATGACGAGAAGATACTCATTCCGATCAATGAGCCCAGCAATATCCGCACGTTGATGTCCACGGCCTTCATGATGCGCAACCGTCAACTGAATCGTGGACTCATCTGCCTGAACATCATCAACGATGCTGACCTGAGCGACAAGACACAGGCACATAGCCGTGAGTGCTTGAAGATGGCAACTGACCTTGCCGCTGCTGCCGATGTGCCCATGCAGACACAGACACGCTTGGCGGTCAACTTCGTCACAGCCACCATCCATGCCCTGCGAGAGAACGACGCCAGCGAGCTGCTCATCGGACTCCATCGCAAACGCCACGAGGGGGATTCTTTCCTCGGACTCTTTGCCCAAGGACTCATCGAAAACATGTCTCGCCAGCTTATCATCGTCAATATGCACATCCCAGCCAACACCATCCGAAAGATTGTGGTGGCAGTACCCGAAAAGGCTGAATACGAAAAGGGCTTCTACCGCTGGATCAACCGTATTGCCCGTATGGCAGAAGACCTCGGATGCCAAATGGATTTCTATGCAACAGAAACCACAGGCAACCTTATCATGCACTATATGCGTGACCGCCACAAGAGTGTACGCGATGACTACGAATTGCTCTACTCGTGGAACGACTTCCCAGCTCTCCGTCACGAACTCAGCCCCGACCATCTGCTCGTCGTCGTCACAGCCCGCAAAGGCAGTATCTCCTACCAGAGTTCCTTTGCCAAACTGCCTCACCAACTCAGAACCGACTTTGCAGACAATAGCCTCATGCTCATCTACCCCGACCAGCAGGAGGAGAACAACGAGATACACGCATTCGCTGATCCACACCACTTCGACACCAAATCGGGTAGCACCCGCATCGGCAGATGGCTGAGTAAATGGATAGGTGAAATGGGATGAGGCAAAGAATCGATTAAGTATCGATTCTGAAGACTCACATAGAAAAATTGATTGATATGATTGAAATAAAAAACATCACCAAGTCCTTCGGCACGCTCCAAGTGCTCAAAGGCATTGACCTCCACATCGACAAGGGCGAAGTGGTCAGCATCGTTGGTCCTTCTGGAGCAGGAAAGACCACCCTCCTCCAGGTTATGGGTACCCTCGACACACCCGATACAGGTTCCGTCATTGTCGATGGCATTGATGTGACCCGCCTGAAAGACAAGGACATCGCCAAGTTTCGCAACCAGCACCTTGGTTTCGTCTTCCAGTTCCACCAGCTCCTGCCCGAGTTCACAGCGCTGGAAAACGTCTGCATCCCTGCCCTCATCGCTGGCAAGAACAAGAAAAAGGCTGAGGAACGTGCCAAGGAACTGCTCGACTACCTCAACCTCTCTGACCGCTACAACCACAAGCCCGCTGAACTCTCAGGAGGAGAGAAGCAACGTGTGGCTGTGGCACGTGCCCTCATCAACAACCCCTCCATCATCCTGGCCGACGAACCCTCTGGCTCTCTCGACTCCAAGAACAAGGAGGAACTGCATCGCCTCTTCTTCGACTTGCGCGACAAGTTCGGACAGACTTTCGTCATCGTCACCCACGATGAAACCCTCTCGCAAATTACAGACAGAACCATTCACATCAAGGATGGTGTGATAGAAACTTCAACTTTTCAATCCTCCAATTCTTCAATTCTTCAAGAATATGACACAACTCAAGCTGGGCAAGAGGAATCAACTGAAAGTCTTGCGTAAGAAAGATCACGGAGTCTATCTCGAGGGGGGCGACATTGGCGACATCCTGTTGCCCAAACGCTATGTGCCAGAAGGTACCAAGGTGGGTGACATCCTCGATGTGTTCCTCTATCTCGACCAAGAGGAACGCCTCATCGCCACCACCGAACATCCCCTCATCGAAGTGGGACAGTTCGCCTATCTCGAATGCACATGGACCAACGAATATGGTGCCTTCCTCAATTGGGGCTTGATGAAAGACCTCTTCTGTCCCTTCCGTGAACAGAAAGTGCGCATGCAACGTGGCAAACGCTACCAGGTCTATTGCTACATCGACGACAAGACCTACCGCATCGTCTGCTCCAGCAAGATCGAGAAGTTCCAGAAGGCCATTTCAGAAAAAGTGAATGGTAACGATAACTTCTCTCCCCTAAACAGGGGAGTCGGAGGGGTCTCAACTCCCGACCGTCGTGTCCTCATTGGTGACTTCTCCTCCCGTCTCTTCGAGCATCTCAGACTCTCCGAGAAAGGGTTCACCCCCTACCACGACAAATCGCCAGCGGAAGAAATCTATGCCATGTTTGGCGTCAGCAAGAAAGTGTTCAAGCAGGCAGTAGGCGACCTTCTCAAACGTGAACTCATCCAAATCAAGCCCGACGGCATTGAACTGACCATCAAAGGCAAAGCCACAGGCATAGAAGAATAATTATGCAATACATCCTCACCATCCTTTTCTCCCTCCTCACCCTCTCACTTTCTGCCCAGAACCTCACTCGAGCACAGGCAGAACAGGAGGCACGCACCCTGGCCACCCAATGGATTGCCGACACCAAAGAAATCTACCAACAGGCATGGGAAACCCACCGTCTCGTTATCGGAAGCGAAATCATGTCCTTCTGGTACACCACCTATGGCACCAAACCAGCCGACGGCTACAGCCTCTTCATCTCCTTGCATGGAGGTGGCAACGCCCCTGCCCAACTCAACGACAGCCAATGGGAGAACCAGAAGCAGCTTTATCAACCCCAGAACAGCGTCTATCTCGCTCCTCGTGCCCCCTATGATGATTGGGACATGTGGTTCAAGCCTGATCTCGACCAATTTTATGCCTCCCTCATTCAGATGTGCGTCGCCTACCTCGATGTCAACCCCGACAAAGTCTATCTCATCGGCTATTCAGCAGGTGGTGATGGCGTTTGGCGTATGGCTCCCCGTATGGCAGATACCTGGGCAGGTGCTTCCATGATGGCAGGACATCCTGGCGACGTCTCCCTCCTCAACCTTCGCAACACCCCCTTCATGGTTTGGTGTGGTGCCCTCGATGCTGCCTACAATCGCAATCGCGAATGCACCCAACGAGGTATAGAACTCGATTCCCTCCATACTGCCGACCCCAATGGCTACCTCCATGAGACCCACATCGTCGAAGGCAAACCCCACTGGATGGATCTTGAAGATGCCGCTGCCCTGCCTTGGTTGCAGCAATACCAGCGTAATCCCTACCCCACTCAAATCGTTTGGCGACAGGAGGAAGTCACTCATCCCCACTTCTATTGGCTCACCGTTCCTGAAGACCAACTCCAGCGTGGCAAAACCGTTCGCCTCTCCCTCAAGGGCAACACCGTCAACATCTCCCAATGCGACTACACCCAACTCACCCTCCACTTCAACGACCAAATGGTGAAACTCGACAAACCCGTCATCATCAAATACAAAGGCAAAACCATCTTCAAGGGAAAACTCCCACGCACTCTTGCCAACCTGCAATCCTCCCTCGCAGAACGCAACGACCTCCGCTATATGTTCCCAGCACAAGTCACAATACAGTGCCGTTGAAATTATTCTTCCCCTCGTGTACACAAAATTTCTAAAGTTGCAAAAAATAATTTGAAAGTTTAGAAAAACTTTTTGAAACTTTCAAAATATATTTCTAAACTTTCAAAATTTTGTGGGTACGAGGGAATTAATAAAAGGCATCACCTTACCCACTGTTCTGGGTTGAGGCGTGTGCTTTCCTGACGGAGTTGGAAATGGAGGATGTAGCGTCCATCGGAGTCCTTTCCGATGGCTCCGAGGGTGTCTTTGGTCTTGACGCTCTGGCCTTTGCGGACAGAAACGGAAGAGAGACCTGAATAGACGGAGATGTAGGAGCCGTGACGGAGCATGACGATGTAGGAACCACCATACTGGAAGATGGAACTGACGGTGCCATTGAAGACGGCACGAGCAGCACAGCCTTGCTGACCTCGGATGTCAATGCCTTTGTTGTCGAGAGTGACATTGCGAAGTCCTGCCACAGCATAGTTTCCATAGTGACCGACCACGCTGTAACTGCCCGTGATAGGCATAGGCAGACGTCCCTTGTTGCTGGAGAAATTGCTGGAAAGTTTGGCGTCAGCACTGGCATCGTTGCTCTTCCAAGCCTCATACTTCTCTCGCTCCACTTTCTCCTCTTTGGCAGCCACCTTCACATTGGCATCAGCAGCTTTGGCATCAGCATTCGCCTTCTCAGCAGCCTTACGGGCAGCTTCTTTCTCAGCAGCAGTCTTGGCAGCACGTTTGGCAGCTTCAGCAGCTTCGGCTGCCTTACGAGCTCTCTCAGCAGCAGCTTTGGCTTCAGCCAGTTTACGAGCTTTTTCACGTGCTTCCGCTTCTGCCTTCTTACGAGCTTCTTCTGCCTTGCGTTTCCGTTCGGCTTCAGCACGTCGGGCAGCCTCTATCTCAGCTTGGATGATACGGTCAATCTCAGCATTGAGGGCTTGTTCCTTCTTTTTATAATCCTGTATCTGCTGCTGAACGGTGGCGATATTCTTATTCAGGAAAGCCACTTGTGTCTGAGCACTTTCCTTCATGCCTTGCAAAGACTTCTTCTTTTGTTCAACGGCTTGCAAGTTCTGCTCCTTCTGTGTCTTGGCAGCAAGGAGTTCATTTTGCTTGGCCCTGACCTCCTGCTGTTTCTCCTTCAAGAGTTCGCCCTGTGCCTTCTGGAAAGTGGAGTACTCCTGCATATAGCGCATACGACGCACCATCTGGGTGAAGTTGTCGGCAGAGAAGATGAACATCAGCTTATTCTGCACAGAACGATTCTTGCGCATATAAACCATCGCTTTGGCATAACGCTTCTTCTTGATCTCGAGTTCCTTCTGCAATTTGGTGAGTTGCGCATTTAGCGTGTCGATAGTGGAAGTGAGGGACACGATGTCACGATTGAGGCTATCGATGGATTGCTGCTGCTTGCCAATCTGATGATCCAGCACGAGCACGCTGTCAAGACTTGCCTTGACATTCTTGTTGAGTTGGGCAAGTTGAGCCTGCGACTGCTGACGAGCCTTCTCTGCAGCGGCTTTCTCATTGCGGAGCTGGGTCTTCTTGTCAACAGGTTTCTGTTGTTTCTTCTGCTGAGTGGTTGTGGTCTTTTTAGTGGTCGTCGTTTTCGTGGTGGTCGTTCGTTTGGGCGCAGTAGTGGCCTTTCCCTTGTTCTGAGCCCATGAGGGAACGAACAACGAACAACTAACAACTAAAAGTAATACGAACCTTCTCATCATTGTCCAATCATGCTACCAAAAAGTTTGTTGGCATCCGTCTTGGTGTATTTGCCAGACACTGTGGTGTGAGCATCCCAATTGGCGTTATTGCCCTTGTTGGAAAGTTTCAGATCCAGTTTGATATCCTTCTTGGCAGGAATGGTGTAGGCAAACTGGTCACCCTTCTTCGACTCTTGCCAGAAGAAGTCCTGAATGGTCTTGAAGTCGATGTTACGACTTTTGAAAGCCGTAAACTCTTCATAGGTGGTATCGACATATCGCTTATTCACACGATCGATGATGAGCATCTTTTCAGGAGAGAGTTCGATTCTTCCAATTTCAGCAATGCCCACCAAAGGATCAACAAGAGTAAGCTGGATGACATCTCCATAGCGCATACGAAGGTTACCGTTGGTGGTGATTTCCTTACCTTCCTGCGTGATAGTGACCTTCACCTTCGACGTGAAGTTGGTGCCCACTGCAATCTTCGTCTTGTTGAGTTCGGAGTCTTGCTTATCAGGCGACTTCGTTGGAGTCGTGGTAGGTGTCGTGACGGTTGTTGTTGGCTTTGTCTTGTCTTCCTTATCTTTCGTGACCTTCTTGGAAGAATGGCAGGATGCCAACATCAGCAGAGCTGGCACCAACAGTATGATCAGTTTCTTCATTTCTTCTTGGTTTTTTTGTTGATTTGTTTAATATGATCCACTACATCGTCGCTCATCTCCTCGCCATCACGCTCCATCAGTTCCACGACCTTGTCCATATACTGCTTGGCTTCATCGTAGCGTTTTTGCTGGAAGAGCACCCATGCGTAAGTGTCGAGATAGGTGGCATTGTCTGGCTCCAGTTCGTTGGACAGACGGCTCATCTCCTCAGCACGCTGGAGGTCTTTCTTCTTGAGTGAGAGATAGTAGGCATAGTTATTCAGCACCATTGCATCGTTCTTCTTATAGACGAGGCATGAATCGTATGCCTGGAACGCTTTTTCATCTTGTCCAAGCTGATGGTAAATATCACCCATGAGGGCATACGAGTGGACGCGGATTTTCAACCGATTCTCTTCGTCCTCTTCGTTCTCCACATGGTTAAGTCCTAAACGTAAAGCTTCCACAGCCTTTTCTTTCTCATCCATATGGAAGTATGCCACACCCAGATAGAAATAAAACGCAGGGGCGTCCATATTGTATTCGACAGCAGGCTTGCAGATGTTCACGATGCCCATTGTGTCGTTTGCCTCAATGGCATAGCCAAGCAATAACCGGCGTGCAAAGTCGCTTTCAGGGTCAATCTCTAACATCTGGTGCAGCACAGGCCTTATCTCCTCAATAGGCATCTTCTTGGTATTCATGTAGCGCACCTTCAGTTCGAGGATATCGGTATTTTCCTGCGGTTGTTGCAACACCTTGTCGAAGAGGGAAAGCAACTGAGAGGAATCATCATTGGCGTTCAGATTCTCGTGCACCAATACGCTCAACATTCTGACTCTTGTCGCATCGTCCACATCCTTGTGGGTCAGCAGCTTGGTAATGTATTCCTGATAAAGATCTGTGTTACCCTCTTGGTGGTAGAAGTTCGCCATCGAAAGCAGGAGCGTCACATTAGCAGGGTCTTGTTCTTCCACCAACTTGAATTGCTTCAATGCCTCTTCCTTCTTGCCTGCATCGAGGTAAAGGTCGCCAATGACCACCTGATAGCGCAGGTCGTTGGGGTATTCATCTGCCAACTTCTCCATCTCTTCGAAGGCACGTTTCTCATCGTTCATCTGCACAAAGAGGCCGAACTTCATCATCGAAAGTTTTTCACTTTTACCTTCCTTCACCTCTATCTTGTCCAACACCTTCACCATATTGGCGTAGTCG
>JAGAAZ010000064.1 GCA_017614895.1 Bacteroidaceae bacterium
CATACCACCTGGAAGACCTGGCTTTACGAGGAGTGAGTTGTTGATGTGGTTGAGGTCTGGAATATAGTAGCCGAGGAAGTCGTCGCACATCTCCTGAATCTGAGTGCGTACCTCCATGTAAGCAGCCATGTTGATTTCCTTCACCTTGAAGCCTGCGTCCTTCAGCATCTCCTGCACGGCGATGATGTCAGCGTGACCAGTACCCCAAGAGAGTGGAGACATACCAGTGTCGATATAGTCACAACCAGCGTTGCAGACTTCGAGGATGGAAGCCATGTTGAAGCCAGGACCAGCGTGAGAGTGATACTGGATCACGATGTCCTTCTTCAGGTTCTTGATGCCAGCCACAATCTTGCCAAGTGATACAGGACGACCGATACCTGCCATATCCTTCAAGCAGATTTCGTCAGCACCAGCATCGATGAACTTCTTGGCGAGGTTCACATAATAGTCAACTGTATGGATAGGGGAGTAGGTGATGCAGAGAGAAGCCTGTGCAATCATGCCTGCTTCCTTTGCATACTGGATAGAAGGAATCACGTTGCGTGGGTCGTTCAATCCGCAGAAAATACGAGTGATGTCAGTACCCTGTGCCTTCTTCACCTTGTAGAAGAGCTTGCGCACATCCTTTGGCACTGGGCTCATGCGGAGCGCATTCAGCGCGCGGTCAAGCATGTGAGTCTGGATGCCTGCCTCATGGAAAGGCTTGGTCCATTCGCGCACAGACTTGTTGGGGTTCTCACCATAGAGAAGGTTCACCTGTTCGAAACCACCACCGTTGGTTTCAACGCGGTCGAAACATCCCATCTTGATGATGGCTGGAGCCACCTTAACGAGTTGGTCAACACGAGGCTGATACTTACCAGCACTCTGCCACATGTCGCGGAAGACCAACGAGAATTTTACTTCTTTTGCCATATCTTTTTAACCTTAAAATTTACTTCAATTCTTTAATTCTATAATTTTTCAATTTTAGAAGCACGACCCTTACCACCTGTAATCTGGCTGATGGTAGCGTCGATGATTGCCTTCGTGTTTGCGTCGATGGCGCTGATTGCTTTGGCAGCTGGAGCCACCTTCTTAGCCACAGTCTCTTCTGGAGCCCATTTGTTCACAGCCCAGATGAGCAACTTGCCGAGATTGATCACAATGAGCAGCACAAGGAACACCGTGACCATACCAACAATAAGGAGCTGCAAAGCTCCATAAATGTCATTTGTAATCATATAAAGTCCGTTTAATTTTAATCTTTCTACATTAAAAACGGTGCAAATATAGTCATTTTTTTTCACATCGCCACGAAAACTCCTTTGCTTTTTTGTAAAATGGCAAAATTTTGCCTACTTTTGTGCCCGAATTACAACTAACTAATTTATGGAACAAGTTTTTGCTTACATTATCGGCCTTGGTGCGGCCGTAATGATGCCTATCCTATTTACTATTATCGGCTTGTGCATTGGCATGAAGTTTGGCAAGGCGCTCAAAAGTGGACTTTATGTGGGCGTTGGTTTCGTGGGACTCAATGTGGTTACGAAATTGTTGACAGATAATTTCACCTCTCCTTTGAAGGATATATCCGACCTCTATCAGTGGGCGCTGCAGGTGTTTGATATGGGTTGGCCTGCTGCTGCCGCTGTGGCTTACAATACGGCTGTAGGCGCCTTGATTATTCCTATTCTGCTGGGTGTCAACTTCCTGCTCCTTATTACTAAATGTACACGTACTGTAAATATTGATCTCTGGAATTATTGGCACTTCGCCTTCATCGGTGCTGTGGCTTACTTTGTGATGGGTGAGTCGTTGGCATGGGGCTATTTCGCTGCCATTGTTTGCTATATTGTCACGCTTGTTATGGCTGACTTGACTGCCGAGAAGTTTCAGGCCCATTACGACTTGCCTGGTATTTCTATTCCTCAGCCTTTCTGCCAGAGTTTCACCCCCTTTGCTGTGTTGATTAACAAAGGGCTTGACCTGATTCCAGACTTTTCCAAATTGGATGTGGATGCTGAGGGACTGAAGAAGAAGTTTGGTGTCTTGGGCGAACCGTTGGTGTTAGGTGTCATTGTGGGCATCCTCATTGGTGTTGCTGCCCAGTTAAACATCAAGACAATACTGGCGTTGGGTGTGACGATGGGTGCTGTCATGGAACTGATACCACGCATCACAAGCCTCTTCATCGATGGATTGAAACCCATTGCGGAAAAGACTCAGGAAGTGGTGAAGAAGAAGTTCAAGGGCAAGGAAATTTATATTGGCATGTCGCCTGCATTGGTCATTGGTCATCCCACCACATTGGTATGCTCCGTCATCCTCATTCCGGTCATCTTGGCGGTGGCTGTGTTGGTGCCAGGCAACCAGTTCCTTCCGTTGGCATCGTTGGCAGGCATGTTCTATCTGTTCCCTCTCATTTTGCCCTATACCAAGGGTAATGTGGTGAAGAGCCTCATTGTTGGCTTTGTCGCTTTGGTGGTGGGTCTTTATTTTGTTACAGACATGGCTCCTGCCTTCACGCAGGCTGCTCATGAGGTGTATGCTGCCACACAGAACGATGCAGCAAAGATACCAGAAGGATTCGAGGCTGGTGCGATGGACTTTGCTTCGAGCCTCTTCGGATGGGTCATCTATAAATGCATCGCCTATCTGGAGTGGGTGGGTGCTGGCATCCTTACGGTCATCACCATCGGTATGGTGCTTTGGAACCGCATACGAATCAATAAAAAATAATAGCTACAGACTTTACCAATTAACTAACTAACAACAATATGAAGAAATTTCTTTTACTGGCAGCGTTGGCTGCATCACTCACTATGTCAGCACAGGTGAAGGTGAACTTTCAGAAAGCCTGTCACCCTGACGATGTGAAGCATTATGACACCCAGACCATCCGTGATCGCTTTGTGATGGAGAAAGTCATGGTGCCCAATGAAATCAATCTCACTTATTCCATGTATGACCGCTTTATTTTTGGCGGTGCCATGCCTGTCACCAAAGACCTGAAGCTTGAGGCATTTCCTGAACTTCGTGCGCCTTACTTCCTGCATAACAGAGAAATCGGCATCATCAACACGGCTGGTGATGGTGTTGTGATTGTGGATGGTGTGGAATATCCGTTGAGTGAACGTGAAGCCCTTTACATCGGGCGTGGCAACTTGGGCAAAGACAAGAATGGTAAGGGCATCGAATCCAATCAGGAAGTCATTTTCCGTTCCAAGGATCCGCAGAAACCTGCCAAGTTTTACATCAACTCAGCTACTGCTCACCAACATTATAAGACTCAGTGGGTTACCCTTGATGGTCGTAAGAATGGAAAACTTCAGTCGCTGAAGGCAACGGTGATGCGCAATCTTGGCTCTCTGGCAGAATCTAACCAGCGCACCATCTATCAGCTCATTGTCAACACAGCTCTGGAGGAAGGTCCTTGCCAGTTGCAAATGGGTTTGACGCAGTTGCAGGAGGGTAGTGTGTGGAACACGATGCCGCCTCATACGCATGGTCGTCGTATCGAAGCTTACTATTACTTCAACCTGCCCGAAGACCAAACCATCAGCCACATCATGGGAGAACCCCAAGAGAGTCGTGTGGTATGGCTCCACAACGAGCAGGCGATCATGTCGCCAGAGTGGTCCATTCATGCCGCTTCCGCCACCTACTACTATACCTTCATCTGGGGTATGGCAGGCGAGAACCTTGACTACAACGATAAGGATGTTATCAAGGTCAGCGACTTGAGGTAAAAGCGTAAGAACATTATTAACTAAATAGGAGAACAATGAAAAAGATTTTATTTATGTTGGCTGCCCTGATGGCATTGGTGGCATGCAACAACAAACCAGCGGATGCTCCTGCAACAGCAGAGGGCAATGAGGTCAATAACGAAATCGTGGAAAACGACACAACCACTCAAGAAATGAAGCAACAGAACATGCAGGAAGTACAGGCATTTTTGAAGGAGTGCAACGCATTCTTCATTGCCACAGTCGATGGTGACCAGCCTCATGTGCGTCCCTTCGGCGTTTCAGAGATTATCGATGGCCGTCTTTACATCATGACGGGTAAAGTAAAGGACGTTTATAAGCAGATGGCTGCCAACGGAAAGTTTGAAATTTGTGCCATGAAGCCTTCTGGCAGCGAGTGGCTGCGTATCTGCGGAACCTTGGTCAATGATGAGACTTTGTCGGTGAAGGAAGAATTCCTGAACCGCAACGAGGGTCTGAAGTCGATGTACAAGGCTGATGACGACAATATGGCAGTGCTCTACATCACCAATGGCTCTGCTCGCTTCTGCTCATTCGCAGCACCAGAACGTAAGGTGCAATTTTAGGGCTGTAAATGATAATTTTTTTATTTTGTAAAAAAAGAGAGGGACATTTTTTGGAAGTGTCTCTCTCTTTTTGTACCTTTGTCCCCGTTAACTAAAACAATGGAATTATGATAGTATATCCTAATGCGAAGATTAACATCGGTTTGAACGTCGTGGAGAAGCGTCCGGACGGCTACCATAATCTGGAGACGGTGTTTTACCCCATAGGTCTGCAAGACATTTTGGAGATTCAGGAAATCGATACGGATGCGCCTGCTTGTGGCTATCGGCTGAAGGTGACGGGCACAGTGTTGGATGGTTCACCCGAGGATAACTTGGTGGTGAGAGCATTGAAGTTGCTGAAGAAGGACTTCGACCTGCCTCCTGTGAGCATCGGTCTGTATAAGCACATTCCGACAGGTGCAGGTTTGGGTGGTGGCTCGTCTGATGGTGCGTTCACGGTGAAGACGCTGAATGAGCGTTTCAAACTGGGTTTGACTACACAGCAGATGGAGGACTATTGTTCTCAGTTGGGGGCTGATTGTCCATTCTTTATCCAGAACAAGCCTGTGTTTGCAACAGGCATCGGCAATGTGTTCCATCCTTTGGATTTGGATCTGAAGTACAAGCAACTGGTGCTGGTGAAGCCTGATACATTTGTGTCAACGAAGGACGCATACGCAAAGGTGAAGGTGCAACATCCGAAGAAGCAGTTGCCGGAACTTTTGGCTCAGCCGATTGAAACGTGGAAAGATACAGTGGTGAATGATTTTGAGGCGAGTGTGTTCTCGAAGTATCCTGAGATTGCTGCCATCAAAGATAAGATGTATGACCTCGGTGCCGTTTATGCCAGTATGTCGGGCAGCGGCTCAAGTGTGTTTGGTATCTTTGAAGACCCAGTGGAGAACATTGACGAGAAATTTAGCGGGATGTTCTGCCGCCAGCGTGAACTTTAATCGTAGAAGTTCCAACTCAAACCGAATCGGATGCTGGATGGATTCATCGGGTAGTTGGGTAGCCAGAAGTAGCGCCCGTCGGATTGGTTGAAGTGGTGGTACATCACGTAGAAGCGTGTGCGTTTCAAATCAAAGTTTGCATAGACAGAGAGAAGTGGGTAATTGCCCACTTTTTCTTTTTTCAGCGGGTTCTGATTCATGAACATGCCAATGACAGGGGAGTAGTCGGGCACGTTGTATTCGGTGAAGTATTTCATGTCGGCACCGAACTCGGTCTTGAGCACCTTGGCAATCTTGAAACGCAGGTACAGGTTGGTGTAAAGCGATATGACAGGGAGAGGCAAGACATCAGTGTGGCTGCATGTCTGATAAGTGATGTCGTTTTCCCAATGGAAGATGCCCAACTTGAAGTATTGACGCAGATTGGCGCTGATCACCTGAATGTTGTCGCTGCATTGCATGGGGGAAACATTGTTGCTCACCACGGTATTACCGTCAGAAGTGCTTAATGAGATTCCTGTGTTCTGGAAATAACAGAAGTTCTTGATGTTCTCCACACCCATCGTGATCTTGGTGTTGGTGTGGGGTATGTCGATGACTCCTTCTATGCGCTGCCTGAATTCATTGTCCATGCTTTTGTCCCACCATGCATGTTTGCCATGATAGTGGTCGAAATAGAAACTGGGACCGTAATTCTTGATATAGGCGTTGAGTGCCACTTGGGCTGTGTCGCCCAACAATGGAATATTGACTTCAGCATGACCTTTCACCTCAAACTGTCCGATGTCTTGCCCAGCCACAACAAATTCTCCATCGAGGTTGTAATGTACTGTTGTACCTTGGGTGCGAATGATTTGTCCGCCGACCAACACATTGTGCTCATTGTAGTATTGCTTATCGACCCAACCTGTTTTGTTGGTGTAGAAACCTCCATAACGGGTGGAGTCGGGTAGCATGAAGCGATTGTATTCGTAGCCTACATAGGCATTCAAACCAAATAAAGCCCATTTGTTGAAGCCTTCACACAGCGAAATCCCCACCAGATTTTTGATGTGGAAATGCTTGGTGTAGTCTTGGGTGGAATCACCAGGCAGATAAGTGTAGGAATGGTAGTTCTCGGTCTCTTTGTATGCACGATGGTTGCGCATCATGTTTTGAAGTTTCAAAGAATGGAATATCTTGCTGACAGGCACAAACACTTCCTTCGTAGTGACAGAATCCACTTCTTCTTCTCGATAGAAGCCAATGTTGTAATGATGATTGAAGAAGACGAGGTCGTGCTCCTGACGGTTCCATGTCTGTGAGAGCACAGTGGGGATGTCGTTTGACGTAAATTCCCTTGCCATGTTCTCAGGGTTGGTGATGTAGCCTTCATCTTCAATACCACCATTCTCTGCTGTCTTCATGAAGTTGTGTTGGTAGTAGAAATGAAAGTTATAATGGTCAGCAAGGTAGGAAGCCCATGCCGAAGCGTTCATATAGGAGGTGGATTGGGTGTCGTAATAGCCACGACCATAGATGTAATCGAAGATGCCGCCAAAGTTGAATTTCTTTCCTGCGTTGTTGGTGTAGGTGGCCTTGATGTGGTCAGAACCAGTGTTCTTGGAGCCGTTCCAATTGTAAGTCACATTCATGAAAGGCGACTTTGTGTTGTAGAAACGGAAATGTTCCGTGTCCACAAAGAACATGTCGAAAGGGTCGGTGAACATGAAGTCGGGTGTAATGGGACGTTCCATGAAAATACGTGACAAGCGTGGAGAGCCGACATTACCCAAGGAGTTGTAATGTCCTTCGATGCCTTCGGGCAAGTCGGTGTTCATGAACATATGGTGAAGCGTGTCAACATACGTGTCAGTCATGTTGCCATACGTCTCATCCACAGTCCATGCCCTCACGTCATTGGGCACAACTTTCTTTTTCTTCTTTGTCTCGGCAGAGTCAGGGCGCGCATCCATCGATAAGTCAGAGTTAGTCTCTAATTCTGATATGATGCGTTGCGCATGGCTTGATGGTACAAGGAATGCGAGGAAAATAATTATGGATAAATATCTTGAATTCAAAACTTTAACCATTAAAACATGAATCTCAGATAGAATTCTACCAATTTCAGGGCAATGGCACCAAAGCCAATGCTGAAGAAGAGTGCGCGTTGTTCGGGCAGAACAAAATAAATAACAATGGCAGCTACAAAGCCAATCATGAACACCCAATTCAGCACCCTGCGGGCAGTTTCTATATGATGAGTGGATGACTTGCCTTTATGCCATTTCTTTCGGCTCTCGTTCTTGCTCTCTGCAACAGCTTCTGCAATGATTTTATCGACGTCTTCCTGATTCATTACTGATTGATGGATTCAGAGATTTCTTTCTTCAGTTCGTTCACAAGGTCAATCGTCTTGATGCGGAACTTGCCGTTAGTGCGTTTCAACTCTCCCTTTTTGTTCAGACAATTGACGTCTGTAATCCATTCTTCTGCTGCCATACGGATGAATTCGCCTTCGCCTTGATCCACATTGAAGGAGAGGGTGTGTAGCATGAACTCAACCTTTCCGTCGCTAACGCCTAAATCAAGCAGATAGAAAGCCTGCGTGAAACTCTTAGCAAGTGGCTTTACTGAAAAAATCAGTTCCTCGGCACCCTGACATTCAATTTTTCCGCTCTGTTTGTTGGCCTCTTTCACTGTTGAGAATTCGATATTCTTGAAGAAGTTCTCGTCTCTATAGTCTTCGCCCATCATGCTGTTGGGCTGATAACGCAGGTTCGCCCATTGTGCTACCTTGTTAAAGATGTCCTCTTTGTTTTTTCCTGGTGCAGCGATGACATCCTTGAAAACCACCTTTCCTGCTTCTTCAGGAATGGCTCCCTTGGCTGTATATACGGACATGTCGGATTTTCCCTTGGGAGCTTTCCTACTTAAAAGACCTTCACGTTGAGCTTGCATCATCAAGGGAAGCGCTACTGCAATGATGGCAATGATAATCTTCTTCATTTGATTATGTTTTTAGATGTTATTATCTGTTTTTTCTAAATTGGAGGCAGTGGAGTGTTTCCCCATTGCCCATAATTGTTTGCAAAGTTAATGCTTTTACATCTTTTGGTCAAATAATTATTTCTAAATATTCTAAAAACATCAGATAAAACAGGATAGAGGGCTTAAAGAAACAGTAAGGAGGCGCCCTTTGGACGTCTCCTTAAGAGATGTTTCATTCTATTTAAATAAATATACAATCTGATTATTTCTTGTTGTTGTTATTGTTATTATTAGGGGTTCCGTTCCATCGTGGAACTGTCCAACGGCTTGGGGTGGTGTTTCTGCCTGGTTGGAACTGATTCAGAGCTTCCACTTGGAAACGTGCCAGTGCCACTCTCACTGCATAGATTTTTTTCCATGAAAGCACGGTGTGGAATTTCTTGTAGTAGGTCTGTTCCACTTTTCGGCTCTCTATCTCAAGACTTGTCACCCGCATCACCATTTGCTCGTAGTCTTCCTCGCTGATATTGGTGTTTCTGAATGCCTTCATCATGATTTCCCTCTGCTGTCTGCCCAATTGACGTTGTTTATTCTGCATCTCGTTGAGAAGTGGAAAGAACTTTGCTGATTCTGCTTCGGTCAGGTGCGCCTCACGTGTCACGAACTCGTTCATGTGTTTCGTGTACAATGCAGGGTCGAATTCAGCTCTTGGGTTCTGAATCCTACCAATGCCTTGGTTCTGTGCGTTCATACAGAAGCATACCAACAAGGTTGCGATGAATGTTGCAATTCTCTTCATGAGTGTTTAGTGTTGAGAGTTTCAGTCATGCAATGCCTTTTATTCCTCAAAATCTTCAGCAGCCAGATAGTAGTAAACATCTACGTTGTCAACCATCGTGTAATTCATCAAATCCTCATTGTAGTTATCTGGTGTGTACATTGCAGTGGTTTCAGCCTTTTGCTGTTCCACAGGCGTGGAAGAAGGCATTGGGATGAACTTCAAAGCAATTGTAGCAATGAGGACGAGCGATGCAGCGATGGACATGGTGCTAATCCACAGGTTACGACGACGGTTCTTGTGAATACTGAAGAGTTGCGCACTGCGTGCAGGAACTTCTTCTGCCTTTTCTGGAACCTCTTGCTCGACGGAATCAATCTGCTCCATGATACGAGCAGTCAGATTGTCGAAATATTCGTCAGACACCTTGAATGGGTATCTGCCGCCCTCTGGGGCGAATATTCGGTTGTTCTTTGTACTCATAATCATACTATTTTTTGTTTAGTTATCTTTGTGACTATTTTTCTTTAGAAAGGTTTAATTGTATAAGTGATTTTTTTATTCTTTTGATTTGATGAAATTGGTTATCTTTTCCACCGCGATGTGGTAGGATGCTTTCAGGGCACCCACACTAGTGCCTACGAGTTCAGAGATCTCTTCATATTTTTTGTCTTCGAAGTATTTCATACAGAATACCTGTCGCTGTTTGGCGGGTAGGGTGGAGACTGCCTGCATGAGCAACTCCTGCGTGTTGTCGCCATCGAAGTACTCGTCTGCCACAAAGCTTGCCTGTTCCACGAAATCTTCATCGTCTATCGAGGTCATCTGTTTCCGTTGCTTCAGAAACGTGAGGGACTCGTTATATGCTATCCTGTACAGCCATGTGAAGATGGCTGAATCGCCCTTGAAATTCTCCAATCCTTTCCATGCCTTAATGAATGTGTTTTGTAGCACGTCATCCGTGTCATCATGATTCTGCACCACATAATGGATCTTCCAATAGAGCTGACGCGAATAGACGCTAACAATCTCTTCGAAAGCCCGACGTCTGCTCTGCGGGTCTTGAATTCTCTTCAGTATGTCTTGCTCATCTATCTTTGCCATCTCGGATGCGTTGCTGTGCCGTTTTGACAAGTTTGGTTTTGGAATGGTTTGGAATGAAAAAAGTGAAAGTCCTTCAATCCATGTGGAAAAGACAAACTTTCACTTTCACTTTTTATGATGAATGTATTAACCCTTTCTCAATGAGGAGAGTCGTTTTTAGTGCAGGTAAACTTTGCGAGTGAATTTGCCAATCTTGACGATGTAGACTCCACGTTGTAGTTGACCAAATTCGAAGGTTTTCGATGCACTGTCGATATTCTGTGTATAGACCTTGTCGCCTGTGATGCTATAGACCTCCAACACCTGTCCCTCCGCGTTTTTCACGCGAATGGTCGAACCGCTCACAGTAATGCTGATAGGGTTCTGTTCCATCTCTATCTGGCTGTTCTGTATCTCTTCCGTCTCAGCAAACAACATGGCTGGTATCGACGACAGACACACCATCAATAGAAGGACTTTTGATATTTTAAGTACAGACTTTACCATGCATAATACGTTTTATGATGCAAATATAGAGCCTTTTTTTGTTACTACCAAATTTTTTTTCAAAAAAAACACACTTTAACACAATAATTATGAAAAATGGCTGACACAAACGCCAGCCATTCTCTTATATATATAATAATGTGTAAATGTCTTTTTAGAAGAACTTGTAGCGGTTGTCCTTCACTTTCGCCTTCAAATAGAGAGAATTGATGATGGTGCTTGAGACGTTGCGGAAGTTGTTCATGCCGATGGATGCCTCCTCGTTCTTCACATCAAACTTCTCAGCAGTCTTAGTCTTGTTGATGACCTGAAGCATGTACACACCGTTGTTGCCCTTCACAGGACCTGCGAATGCACCCTTAGCAGTCTTGGCTGCCACAGCGCTTACGAGTGGTTCGGATGCACCTGTTGAGGCAATGAATGCAGGTGCGCTGAATGATACGTGTTTGATGGTGTCAACTACAACATCCTTCAACTTCTGTGCCTCAGCCATGCTCTTTACATTCTTGGCAGATTCGTAAATCTTGGCGATCTTCTTCTCGTTCTTCACCACTTCGGTCAAATCATCCTTCAGCTTCTCTTGTGAACGGTAACCCTCCTTGTTAATGCCTGTCAAAGCAACCAACAGCAGGTGATCGTTGCTACCGCATTCGTAGAGTGGGGAGATGCCGCCTACTTTAGCTTCGTCAAACACCCACTTCAATGCGTCGCGAGTGGCACGGATGCCAGCAATGCCATGAGC
Organism: Bacteroidaceae bacterium; assembly: GCA_017614895.1. GTDB lineage: Bacteria > Bacteroidota > Bacteroidia > Bacteroidales > Bacteroidaceae > Minthosoma. The sequence goes on from JAGAAZ010000064.1 coordinate 11,337, forward strand.
AGCAGTTGTCACGTCGTTGAGCGGACGAACGGTATATCCATTCTTGGCTGCGTTAGCTTCAATCTTTTCCAATGTCGTATTCTCTGCCACGAAAGAAGAGAACTTGTTGTATTCTTTGCTGTAGGTATCGTCAGAGAACTTCAGCTCCTTTACAATAGCTGCCACATTGTATTTTGTAACAGGGTTGGCTGTCTTCATCACCTGCAGGATGATGGTAGAACCGTTCTCCAGTTTCAGTTTCTTGGTCTCACCAGCGTTCATGCCGAAGATGGTGTTGATGTAGAGCGCATTGTCAGCATCGAGTGATGCACCCTGATACTGTGCTGTTGCAATCCATGAAGAGTCGCCCTCTTGGTTGTACTTCTTGGCGATGTCCTTGAACTGAGCACCACTGTTGAGAGCTGTCATGATGCTATCGGCCTTCTTAGCAATGTCAGCTTCGTCCTTGCCAATCACGCCCAACTGGCGGAACAGCACTGAGTCTGCTTGAGTGGTCTTGCCCAGCAGCTTATAAGTATAGTAAGTGTTGGTCATAGGATCGAATGCAGGAGTTTTCACAGAACCTACAGCTGTTGAATCCAGTACAGAAGAAATCATACTTGGGAAAGCATCCTTAGTCTTGTACACATCAGAGTAGGGGAGCAATGATGTTGCCTGACGTACTGCATTGCCTGCTGTGGCATTGCTGGTGGCTGCAGCCAGTTTTGAAGCTGCGTCTGCGATGTCAGCCTCAGCAGCCTTCTTGTCAGCATCGCTTGCCACAACATTCACGTCAATGATTTTCACATCGCGTGTCTCGATGTACTGCTGATACTGTTCCTTGTCCTCGTTGTACTTTGCTGTCAATTCTTCGTCAGTTACCTTCACATCATCGTCTTTCACTGAAGCGGCAGGGATGGCTGCGAGCAAGATGTCTGATTCTTCAGCACGGCTTTCAAATGCCTGCTTAGCTTCTACAGGGTTAGAAAGGAAGCACTGAGAAAGCAACACCTGATATTTCTGTGTGAGCAACTGGTCACGGATCTGACGCTGTGCAAACAAGTAGTACTTGTAAATCTTCTCGTAAGCCTCTGGAATCTGAGTGCCAGAATCTTTCAGCTTCTTATACTCATTGAGGAAAGTGTTCACTGTTGCATAGTCATAACGACCTGTCTGCTGGTTCATGAACACAGGCACCTGAAGCATCTGACTGTAGCCAGTCTTTACGATGTCGGAAATTTCAGCGTCGCTCACAGCAAGACCCAACTCTTCGCACTGCTTTTGAATGAGCTGCTGCTGTACGTAAGTCTGCCAAGCTTCATCCTTGATGCGGTTCATTTCGTCCTCGCTGAAAGAACTCTTTTGCTGTGCAATCTCGTAATAAGTCTGCATGTCGTCCACCAGTTTCTGGTATTCCTGGATTGAGATGGATTTGCCATCCACTTCACCGACCTGCTGGCTTGATTTCTGGAAGAGGCTCTCAAGGCCTCTGAATAAGTCGCCGGCGACGAAGAGGAACAACGCCACCGCAATGATGGTCACAAGGAGCACGCCCTTGCTTCTGATTTTTTGTAATGCTGCCATTTTTTTATTGTTTTTTATTGATTATATTTCTTCTAATAAGTCATTCTGTTCCTTTGTAACCCCTTTCGTGTAGTCACGAATTCACAAAATCATGCAAAATTACGAAAATTTTCTCACTCATACACGAACTTCTCTTAGATTTTTTCAAATATTCTCACTTTTTTCAAGAAAAGGTCTTCTTTATGTATATAAACAAACGCTAAAAGTTTACGTGTTGCTGTATGATTCAATGAGAATAAAATAAAAAAGAGCACCCAAATGGATGCTCTTCTTAATCTTTATCATCAGAATGATTACTCTTCGTTGAGAATCTTCATGATCTCGCAACATGCTTTCGCCACATTGGTGCCAGGACCGAATATGGCTGCCACGCCTGCCTTGTAGAGGAAGTCGTAGTCTTGGGCAGGGATGACACCGCCGGCAATGACGAGGATGTCCTCACGGCCGAGCTTCTTGAGCTCTTCGATAACCTGTGGCACGAGGGTCTTGTGACCTGCGGCGAGAGAAGAAACGCCCAATACATCGACGTCGTTCTCCACTGCCTGACGTGCTGACTCGGCTGGGGTCTGGAAGAGAGGTCCCATGTCCACGTCCATACCGCAGTCGGCATAACCTGTAGCCACTACTTTGGCACCGCGGTCGTGACCGTCCTGCCCCATCTTCGCAATCATGATGCGAGGACGACGACCATTTGCCTGTGCGAATTTCTCTGTGGCAGCGCAAGCATCCTTGAATGCCTGGTCGCCTTTGGATTCTGAACTATACACGTTGCTGATGGTTCTAATGATTGCTTTATAACGACCGACGACTGCTTCGCAAGCGTCGGAAATCTCGCCGAGTGTACAACGCAGACCTGCTGCCTTGACAGCGAGGTCGAGGAGGTTGTTCTCGCTCTTCTTGCCGTCCTTGAACTCCTGCACACACTTGGTGATTTCTTCCAAAGCTGCCTTGCAAGCTGCCTCGTCGCGGTTGGCTTTGAGTTCCTTGAGGGCTGCCTCCTGCTGAAGACGAACGGCTGTGTTGTCCACCTCGAGGATGTCGAGTGGATCTTCGTGATCAAGACGATACTTGTTGGTGCCGACGATGGTCTGAGTGCCTGAGTCGATACGTGCCTGAGTACGTGCTGCTGCTTCCTCAATACGCATCTTGGGCAGACCAGTCTCAATAGCCTTTGCCATACCGCCGAGCTTCTCGATTTCCTGAATGTGTTCCCAAGCCTTGTGAACCAATTCATTGGTCAGGGTCTCCACGTAGTAAGAACCTGCCCATGGGTCAATCTGCTTGCAGACTTTGGTTTCGTTCTGGATGTATATCTGAGTGTTACGAGCGATACGAGCCGAGAAGTCTGTTGGCAGAGCGATAGCCTCGTCGAGGGCGTTGGTGTGGAGTGACTGAGTGTGTCCCAGCACGGCTGCCATTGCCTCGATACAAGTACGACCTACGTTGTTGAATGGGTCTTGCTCTGTGAGTGACCAACCTGAAGTCTGTGAGTGAGTACGGAGTGCGAGAGACTTTGGATTCTTGGCACCAAAGCTCTTCACAATCTTTGCCCACAACAGACGGCCAGCACGCATCTTGGCAATCTCCATGAAGTGGTTCATACCAATTGCCCAGAAGAAAGAGAGGCGAGGAGCGAAGGCATCTACATCGATACCAGCGTTCACACCTGTGCGGAGGTAGTCCATACCATCGGCAAGCGTGTAAGCCAACTCGATGTCGGCTGTAGCACCTGCTTCCTGCATGTGATAACCAGAGATGGAAATGCTGTTGAACTTAGGCATCTTCTGAGATGTGTATTCGAAGATGTCGGCAATAATCTTCATGGAGAATGCTGGTGGATAAATATAGGTGTTACGCACCATGAACTCCTTGAGGATATCGTTCTGGATGGTACCAGCCATCTCTTCGAGTTTCGCACCCTGTTCCAGACCTGCGTTAATATAGAAGGCGAGGATAGGGAGCACACCACCGTTCATGGTCATGGACACAGACATCTTGTTCAATGGAATGCCTGCGAAAAGCACCTTCATGTTCTCCAAAGAACAGATGGATACACCTGCCTTACCCACGTCACCTACCACACGAGCGTTGTCGGGGTCGTAACCACGGTGGGTTGGGAGGTCGAATGCCACTGAAAGTCCCTTCTGACCAGATGCGAGGTTACGGCGATAGAATGCATTAGATTCTTCTGCTGTAGAGAAACCTGCGTACTGACGGATGGTCCAAGGACGGAAGGGGTACATCATCGAGTAAGGACCACGGAGATAAGGAGGAATACCGGCAGTGAAATCGAGGTGCTCCATGCCTTCGAGGTCTTCCTTGGTATAAACGGGCTGAATGTCAATCTGCTCAGGAGTTCTCCAGTTTGCACTGATGCCATTCTCTTTCTGCCACTGCTGACCATTCTTCTCCTGAATGCCAGCATAAATGTCTATATTGTTGAAATCTTTTCTTGCCATAATCAGATACCGAGTTTAGCGTTGTACTCCTTGAGCGTTTCGAGTTGATTAACACGTACATGGATGAAGTTCTCAATGCCAGCGGCTTTGAGATCATCGGAGCAAGCAGGAGCACCAGCAACGACGTACATAGCACGACCGTCGATGTACTTGAATGCTGGGATTGCATATTCTGCATACTCATCGTCGGAAGAGCAAATCACCACAATGTCGGCATTTGCTTTCAGTGCTGCATCCACACCTTCTTCTACAGTCTTGAAACCGAGGTTGTCAATGACCTTGTAACCTGCTGCGGCGAGGAAGTTGCAAGAGAACTGTGCACGAGCCTGGCGCATAGCGAGGTTACCGATGGTGAGCATGAAGGCGATTGGCTGCTTCTTTGCCTTCTCAGTAGCGAGACGGAGTGTCTCAAACTCAGAAGCCAAACGATTCTTGTTGAGAGCAGGAAGTTCACCCTGCTCCTGACTACCACATTTGCAGCAGCATTCCATAGGAGTCTTGCCGTCAGATGTCTCTGTGAAGTTCGGGAACTGATTGGTGCCAAGGATGAACTCCTTACGCTTAGCTGCATCTGCATGACGCTTGTCGTTCGATGCATTCACAGCATTCTGGATGTTGCCGTTGAGTGTTTCTGCCAAGAAACCACCTGCGTTCTCCACTTCGAGGAAGAGTTTCCAACCTTCCTTGGCGATAGCATCAGTGAGGTGCTCAATGGTGTAAGAACCACCAGCCACATCGACAAGCTTATCGAAGTGAGCCTCCTCCTTCAACAGTAATTGCTGGCTGCGAGCGATACGCTCTGCAAAATCTGTTGGAGTTTCATAAGGTTTGTCGAATGGTGTCACCACGATGGAATCCACGTTGGCGATAGCAGCAGACATAGCCTCTGTCTGAGAACGGAGCAGGTTTACATATGAATCAAATAATGTCTGGTTGTACTCAGAAGTCATGGCGCATACATGCATCTGACAAGCGCAGTCGCACTTAGGCTCATACTGCTTCACAATCTGTGCCCAAAGCATACGGGCAGCACGGAATTTTGCAATCTCCATGAAGTAGTTGTCGCTCACGCCCATGTTGAACTTGATGCGCTTAGCTGCTGCTGTAGCTTCCACGCCTGCCTCAACAAGCATATTCAGATACTCAGCACCCCAAGCCAAAGCATAACCCAATTCCTGATAGATATAAGCACCTGCGTTGTTCAGTGCTACAGAATTGACGTTGATGCACTTGTAGCCAGGCAGTTCTGCCAATGCTTCAATAAGAGGCTTGGCATTTTCAATCATTGCAGAGACATCCTTACCCTTGCAAAGAATCTTGCTGATAGGATCGAAATTGATGCTTCCTTTCAGCTCTGCCAATGGGTAGTTCTGAGTTTTGAAATAGTCCACCAAAATCTGTGCCAACTCCACGCAATGACGCTGACAGGTTTTGAAGTTCAGTTCCACATACTGAGGCAGGATGCCATTGAGCAGGGTAGCGATGAACTCCTTGCTGATGTCCTTACCCGAAATCTTGAAACCGAGAGAGTCAACACCCTTATTCAGAATGTCGAGTGCCTTCTCATTGGCAGCCTTTGCATCCTCCACGTTAATTTCTTGACGCACATACCAAAGGTTGTTGTCCTTTTTGTTACCACGGATGAATGGAAATTCACCAGGCAAAGAATCGACAGCTTTGAGATCCTTCAAGTCCTCGTGGCGGTAGAAAGGCTGTACGTTGAAGCCTTCGTTGGTTCTCCAAACCAACTTCTTCTGGAAGTCCGCACCCTTGAGGTCCACCTCAATCTTATCCAACCACTCTTGCGTGGTGGGTGCCTGAAACTCCGAGAAGAGTTTTTCCTTGTTGTTAGCCATAAAATATCAATTAAAATGTTGTAGTGTTTCGCATTTCCATGCAAAGGTACGCATTTTTTCTGTATGCGACAAAAGAAAAAAGCATTTTTCTTATTTCCCCGTCACCTTATCGCTGTTCTTGTTGACAAAATCTTTCCATGAGGAATATTTATGCTCCACTTCGGGTTTGCCCATCTGGAGGAAATGGCAGTAGGCAGCACCCAAGGCATCGGTGGCGTCGAGTTGCACGTCCATGTCCTCTTTTGCTATGTGGAGCATGCGTTGCAACATACCTGCCACCTGCTCTTTGGAAGCAGAACCGTTGCCTGTAATTGCCATCTTGATTTTGCGAGGCTCGTATTCTGTGATGGGGATGTCGCGCATAATGGCAGCGGTGATGGCAACTCCTTGGGCACGTCCGAGTTTGAGCATCGACTGCACATTCTTGCCGAAGAAGGGGGCTTCAATTGCCATCTCGTCGGGCTTGTAAGAGTCGATGATAGAGGTGATGCGCTCGAAAATCTTGCCCAAGCGGAGGTAGTGACTTTCGTATTTCTTGAGTTCGATGACGCCCATCGCCATCAGCTCAGCCTTGTTGCCTTTTACACTCAACACACCATAGCCCATGACGTTGGTGCCAGGGTCAACGCCAAGGATGATTCTCTCTATGTTCGGACTTGCTTTCATTGATAAGTAAAAAACTAAAAAACAAAAAACTAAAAGTAGAAGATACCAGCCATCTGGATGGGAGATACTATTACTTTTAGTTTTAACTTTTAGTTTCTATTTCGTATTTTGAGCCGAATGGCGGACTCGAACCGCCGACCCACGCATTACGAATGCGTTGCTCTACCGACTGAGCCAATTCGGCAATGCAAATAGCAAAAAGACGATGCCTTTTGTTAAAAGCGATGCAAAGGTAGTGCTTTTTTTTTACTCTGCAAAACTTTTTCACTTATTTTCCCTATCTTTGCATGGAAAAAGAAGAAAACACGAAAAATAGATGAAACCAATCAGAAAACCGTTGTCAATTTTACTGACTTGCCTTGCGCTGATAGGTGCTGTGGCAGGTGTCAATCAGTTGTGGGGATGCAAGGGCGACAGGCTCCCGTCGGAGGTGAACGGGGCTGTAATGTCCACAAGCAGTGCTGAACGTAATGCCGCTTTTGCAGCACAGGAAGCAGAGAACGTTGAACCTGATGCGGACGGCTACTATGAGTCGGAGGCAGAGAAGGCGGCAGAACTTGCTATTACGCCTTACGAGAACCTGGAACAGCCTGCTGAGCTGGGAGGACATGATGAGTTCTTGCTGTTTAAGTCGCAATTCATCATTTCTTATAATGTGAACAGGCTTTGCCCGAATTATGTGTGCTGGAGCTTAACGCCCGAAAAGGCGTATGGTAAGGTACAACGCTCGGACAACTTTCATGGTGACCCAACGATGAGCGATCGAGCGAGGGTGGAGACGTTCGATTTCAACGGCTCTGGCTATGACCGTGGACACATGTGCCCAGCAGGTGACAACAAAAATACGAGTCAGGCGATGGATGAGTCGTTCTGTATGACGAACATCTGTCCGCAGAACCATAATCTGAATGTTGGCGCTTGGAACGATTTGGAGATTCAGTGCCGCTCTTGGGCGAAAAACTATGGTACATTGTATATCTGCTGTGGTCCAATTTTCGATTCAAGAACACCCAAGACCATCGGACGTCGTCAGGGAATTAAGATTGCTGTGCCCGACCGTTTCTTTAAAGTGATTCTCACATTGGGACGTGTGCCAAAGGCCATCGGATTCATCTATCCCAATAAGGCTTGTAGCGGCGATATGCGTGATTATGCAGTTTCTGTGGATAAGGTGGAGCAGGAGACAGGTATGGACTTCTTCTTCCAATTGGATGACAAGCAGGAAAAGGAGTTGGAGAAGGTGTGCAACCCAGGTGCTTGGGGAATTTGATACAGTTTAGAGTTGAAAGTTCAGAGAAAATAGATATGAAAAAATACGTAAAGGATTTGAGTGTGAAGGCGGTGGAGTTTCCGCATGAGTTGTACGTGCTGTTGAAACTCACGGATAAGGAACCGTTGCCAGAAACAGTACCGGGTCAATTTGTGGAAGTGAAGGTGGAGGGAAGTCCTGCGACGTTCCTCCGTCGTCCCATCTCCATCAATTATGTGGATAGGGAGGCGAACGAGTTGTGGTTGCTCATTAAGAAAGTGGGTGAAGGTACGCACAAGTTGGCTGAGTTGAAGGTGGGTGACACCCTGAATCTGGTGTTCCCATTGGGTAATGGATTCTCACCCGTACAGAAGAAAGGTGAGAAGGTGCTGCTGTTTGGTGGCGGTGTGGGCGTAGCTCCATTGCTCGACTACGGCAAGTATCTGAAGGAACATGGGGCAGAACCTGTGTTCTTGTTGGGTGCACGGAGCAAGAGTGATCTCTTGGAACAAGACCTCTTCAGGGCTATCGCCCCTGTGTATGTGACTACAGAAGATGGTTCAGAAGGGGAGAAGGGCTTTGTGACGCAGCACACATTATTAAATATAGAGAAGTTTGACCGCATCTCCGTGTGTGGTCCCAAACCGATGATGGTGAGTGTGGCAAGATATGCGAAGGCAACGAACACCCCTTGTGAAGTGAGCCTCGAAAACATGATGGCATGTGGCTTGGGTGCTTGTCTGTGTTGTGTGGAGAAGACGGTGAAGGGCAATGTTTGCGTATGCAAGGAAGGTCCTGTGTTTGATATTAACGATTTAACTTGGGAGGTGTAGATTATGGCAGATTTGAAAACGACAATAGGTGGGCTCACGATGAAGAACCCTGTGATGACCGCTTCAGGCACATTTGGCTATGGCGTTGAATTTGCAGACTTCGTGAACTTGGAAGATATTGGTGGCATCATCGTGAAGGGCACGACCTTGCTTCCACGTGAGGGTAACGATTATCCGCGTATGGTGGAGACAGCAAGTGGTATGCTGAATTGTGTGGGTTTGCAGAACAAGGGTGTGGATTATTTCTGTGAACACATCTATCCTGAGATCAAAGACATCAAGACCAACATGATTGTGAACGTGAGCGGTTCTTCGCTGGAAGACTATGCGGAGTGTGCTGCCCGAGTGAACGAACTGGAGCATATTCCAGCCATCGAATTGAACATCTCTTGCCCGAATGTAAAGCAGGGAGGTATGGCTTTTGGTGTGACTACTGAAGGCGCAGCAGCAGTTGTGAAGGCTGTGCGTAAGGTGTATGATAAGACGTTGATTGTGAAGTTATCACCCAATGTTACTTCGATTGCAGATATAGCATTGGCTGTGCAGGATGCCGGTGCTGATGCTGTGTCGCTCATCAATACGTTGATGGGTATGGTTATCGACATTGAGAAGCGTAAACCTGTGTTGAGCATTGCAACAGGTGGTATGTCAGGACCTGCAGTGAAGCCTGTGGCTGTGCGTTGTGTTTGGCAGGTGGCAAAGGCGGTCAATATCCCTGTTGTTGGTTTGGGTGGCATTATGAATGCGAAGGATGCCATCGAGTTTTTCTTGGCAGGTGCCTCAGCCATTGAGATTGGCACAGCCAACTTTATCGACCCTTCTGTGACAGTGAAGGTGGCGCAGGGCATCAACGAATGGCTTGACCAGCATGGTTGCAAGTCTGTTAGCGAAATCGTGGGTCAGTTGAACGCATGATGGGAGAGGCTCAGGAGTTGAAGCGTGTGCGCCTCAGCGTGGAGCGCGTGGATGAGCCTTTCATGGATGTGCGTGTGGTGGGCGAGGACACCCTCTTGCGGTTGGACATCACGGTCAACCACCACACGATGCGTGCTGCTCAACTCTTGCAGGTGGGCATACAACTCAATGCACTCTCCTCAACGCTGGAGGGTGATGTGTTGCGTCCGCAGTTGATCGTGGTGGAACCAGATTTTCTGCTCGACACAACAAGTGTGACCAGTTGCATCAAAGGGTGGGGCGAGTCGGCTTTCAACCACTTCCTGGCAAAGTTCAAGCCGATGGAAAGCACCGTTTACACCCTTCTTGGTGACTTTGCCAACCAGTTTCTTGACGACAATCTCAACTTGCCTGATGCCGACTATCTCAGTTCGATGCACAAGGTCTTTGCGGACAGGGCGATAGATATCTGTGCCTGCAAGGAGATTAATGCCTCTTTCTTTGAGGAGACAAAGAAACAGTTTGCGAATATCCAGCAGGTGGTGAAAGAGTTGTCCCAACAGCCTTATATGCATCAGGGGAAGGTCAACATCCACCTTGAGCCGTCGTTCTTTTGTGAGGCATTGGGCTTGCAGGGACGTATGGACTGCCTCATCGATTTAGAGGAGAACAAGAAATTCTTGATCGAGTTGAAGTCAGGCAAGTGGGACGAGTTCTACCATCGTGCCAAGGAGGAACACCTGATGCAGATGCTCCTTTATAAGGAGATTCTCTATTACAATATGGACGTAAAGCAGGCTGATGTGATGGGGCATCTGCTTTACTCTAAGTACCCCTACCTTCAGGAGCAGCAAAGCCTCCAAGAGATGGTGCTGCGAGCGATGGACATCCGTAACAGCATCGTGGCAATGGAGCGAGGATTGGTGGAGGGGAAGGCACGGGAGTGGGTGCCGAAACTCACGCCTCAAGCACTTCGACAAGATGCCCGATGTGGTGAGAAGTTCTGGACGATGTGGTGTTTGCCTGCACTCCAACCGATGACAGATATACTGCATCAGATGGATGAATTGACCGCTGAATACTTCTATGCTTTCTTGCAGTTTATCGAAAGGGAACAGGCAGAAAGCAAGAAATGCGAGACAGGACAGAATACCTCTCGTTCGCTGTCATCGCTCTGGTTGGATGATCTTGCCACCAAGCGAGAGAATGGTGATATATTCCTGCATCTGCACCTTGTTGACTTGCGTATGAAGGACGGGGTGGATGCCCTTTGCCTCCAATGCAAAAATCAAGAAGATGAGGTGCCCAACTTCCGCATTGGCGATGCTGTGATTCTGTACAAACGAAATACCGATGCTGATTCTGCTATCACTCAGCAGGTGTTTCGCTGCAGTGTGGAATCCTACGACTCCGACCGGATTTGGCTTCAGTTGAAGAACACGCAACGCAACAAGGACATCTTCAGCAAGAAGGATCTCTATGCCATTGAGCATGACCATGTGGACGCCAACTTCCGAAGTCTTTACAGCGGACTTTTCTCCCTGCTGACGTGCAAGAAGAGCCGTCGAGACCTCCTGCTATGTCAGCGTAAACCCACCAAGGAAGAGCTGTTTCTGCTGATGGGTCCTCCAGGAACAGGCAAGACATCTGTGGCGTTGAAACGGATGGTGGAAGATGAATTGAGTCAAGGTCACAACCTCCTCTTGCTGGCTTATACCAATAGGGCTGTTGATGAGATATGCCAGATGCTGGCGACCATCAAACCCAGTCCTTCCTACATCCGTTTAGGTAGAGAACTTTCGTGCGCTCCTGCTTATCGTGACCACCTTCTTTCTCCATCAATTGCAGGACTTACCAATCGTCAGCAGGTCACGCAGAAGATACAGGAGACTCCCATCTTTGTCAGTACGGTTGCTTCGATGAATAGCCATACAGCACTCTTCCGCCTGAAGCATTTCCAAGTGGCAATCTTCGATGAAGCATCGCAGATACTGGAACCTCAAATCATGGGCATCCTCACATCTTCTGCTATCGATAAGTTTGTGATGATTGGCGACCACAAGCAGTTGCCCGCTGTGGTGGTGCAGAGCGAGGAACGCTCGGCAGTTTCATCGCCTTTACTTCACCAGATTGGGTTAACCAACTGCCGTAATTCCCTGTTCGAACGTCTCTACGAGCAGAATCGCGACAATGAGGATGTGGTGGCGATGCTCGATCATCAAGGACGTATGCACCCTGCTATTGCTACTTTCGCCTCAGAAGCTTTCTATGAGGGTCGCCTCCTTCCTGTCGGTCTGTCGCACCAGACCGAGGAACTTCCCTATATCGTATATAATGAGGAGAATCCTATTGAGTCCCTCATTGCAACCCATCGTTGTGCCTTCATCAACGTGCCCCGTCCGTTGTCTGAAGACCGTATTCCCAAGGCAAACATCCTCGAGGCGAGAATCATCGCCCAGCTGGTCAAGGGCATTCTGTTGCTGCATCAGCAAAACAACCTCTCCTTCGAGCCGCAGAAACAGTTGGGCATCATTGTGCCTTTCCGTCGGCAGATTGCATTGGTCAAGACTGAAATCGCCAAGATCCTTCCTAAAGTGGCAACCAATCTTCTGATTGACACAGTGGAACGCTACCAAGGTTCTCAACGTGACATCATCATCTATGGTACCACGATCACCCAACCTGCTGAACTGGACATCCTCTCCAATCTGACCGACACTCCCTCTGGCGTTGTGGATAGGAAGCTGAACGTCGCCATCACCAGAGCCAGAAAGCAACTCTTCATTCTTGGCAACGAAAAACTGCTGCAAAACAACACTTTATACGCTCAACTCATCCATTATTGCAAAAAACATTAACATTTACTTTCCCATTTGCAGTATTATAACTATCTTTGCACACGAAACCCTACTAATCGCTTTCTAATGAGTAAATTGAGAACAATCTTGATGATCCTGGCACTTGCCATTTCATCCCTTACTTTCGCACAGAGAAATACAGCTTATCAGCAGTACGTTGATAAATATAAAGAGGCGGCCATCGAACAGATGCACCGTTACAAGATTCCAGCATCCATCACACTTGCTCAGGCACTTCTCGAGAGTGGTGCAGGCACCAGCTATCTTGCCAAGAATGCCAATAACCACTTTGGCATCAAGGTGGGGGTAGGGTGGAATGGTCCTTATGTGGTGCGTGACGATGACCATAAGGGTGAACACTTCCGTAAATACAAGAATGTAGAGGAAAGTTACGAGGATCACTCGCAGTTCCTCCTGAAAGACCGCTACAAGCGTCTTTTCGACCTCAATCCGCTCGACTATAAGGCTTGGGCACGTGGCTTGAAAGCTTGTGGATATGCCACTTCACCCACCTATGCTGACCGTCTCATCAACATCATCGAGACCTACGAACTGGATGACTACGATGAAGACCGCATCGGTCTCCGCAAGTACAAGAAGAGAGATACCCCAGAGCCAGCCCCAGTTGTTCCTACCCGTCATTCCGTACGAACAGTCAACGGCATCCAATGCGTTACAGCTCGAGAGGGTGACACTTGGGATGGGCTCGCTCAGGAGTTGAAGATAGCGAAGAAGAAGCTCCTGAAGTTCAACGAAGTGGATGAAACCTTCCCACCTGAACCCAACATGAACATCTTCCTCGACAAGAAGGCGAAGAAGGCAGACACCCAATACAAGGACTATTGGCACAAGGTGAAGCAGGGTGAATCCATGTACAGCATCTGCCAGTTCTATGGCATCCGTATCGATGCCCTCTACAAGATGAACTTCAAGGACGACAGTTACATCCCTGTGACAGGCGATTTGCTCAAGGTGAGATAACGGCTACAAGATAGCCCCCATCGTAATCTTTTGGGGAATATCCAAATCCACTCCACAGTATTTTATATTTCAAAGTTTGGAATGTACGTTCCAAATCGCGAAACGTATGTTCCGAACTTTGAAACATACGTTCCAAGCTTTGGAACGTAAATTATTCAAGAGGTTCGGCAAATTTTTCCAAGGAGCCTAGCAAATTTAACTCACGTCACACTTGTTTGAAATGAATAGGGGGGGAAACAAGAAGGTGGATAGCGTTTGAGTATCCACCTTCTTGCATTTATAATTGATAAAGATTATTTACAGACCTCTTCCACCACCACTTACATTTGGCGTTTTATCATCTGGTTCACTTACTACAGAATCACCACCTTCAGGGATGTCGGGTTATTTGCGTTCCCTACCACCTCCAGACAAGCCGTCACCATTGTTGTCACCACCTTCTCCTGTGCCAGGGCCAGTTGTTCCTTCCTGTTCTGTTGAGGCTCCACCGCCATGGACAGTTATGGTTAATTGTGCTTCTTCTTTTGTAACAGAGTCAATAACCTTGACGATGGCTGTGCCTGAGCTTAAAGCTGTAATATTCAAGTAAGAAAGTGCACTGCCATAATAGCCGTCAAAGCCAATAGAGCCGTTTCCACTATGGTCACCACCTTTCGTGGCATCAACCACTTCGGGATTGCTATTGTTGATTTCATACGTGCAATGGTAGGTTCCTTGCATCTTGACACTTTCACGGTCACTCACATTCATGGTGAGTTCCTTTGCTGCGAGCAGTGGGGTATTATCCCACCCAACAGACTTCACGTTAACAGTTTTTGTCCCATTTTCAGCATTGGAAAGCACACGAAAATCAACTTCTGCCCAATGCCCTTTCTGTAGTCCATGACAGGTTACAGTATATTCTTTCGACTGACCTGAAGTAAGAGTGAATTTTTTTCCTACATCTGAAATCTCGAAATATTTGTTACCCGATTCTCTGATTTGAGGAACATGTATTATCAGGTCTGCTGTTCCTGTGTTAGTAACCGTGAACTTTTCAGTTTTGTCTGTACCGTATTCAACCAAGCCAAAATCTATATCTTGAGTATTCACTACTATAATCGGCTCCCGAGCTGCATTGATATCTGTGAAGTAACCTGGATTATCTGGACCACCGTCAATGTGGGCATAATCATCTTCCGTGTAGTTCGAATCGTATGTAGTTCCTTTTCCGCCTACAAGGTTTGAACAGCCTTGAAACATGGAGGGCGAATAGCTAACTTTCACCGTAGTCCAATTCGAACTGCAGTAAATGGTATGCAGAGCATAACAATCACTAAACATCTCAGACATATCCCATACACTTTCAGTGTTAAAACTACTGAGGTCAAGGGAAGTCAGACTACTACAACCGCTGAACATAAGTGACGTAGTCGTTACTTTATCTGTATTGAGATGGCTGAGATCAAGAGAAGTTAAAGCTTTGCAACCTTGAAACATGCTAACCATGCCTGTTACCTTCTTAGTGTTAAAATTACTGAGGTTAAGAGAATTTAATGCATAGCAAAAACAAAACATGCCTGTCATGTTCGTCACATTCTCTGTATTAAAGCTACTGATATCTATCGACACTAAATTATTACAACTATGAAACATATCGCTCATATTAGTTACATTCTTTGTGTCGAAATTACTGACATTAAGAGATTTTAAAGCAGAACAATAATTAAACATATCGCTCATATCTGTTACGTTCTCAGTATTGAAGTTGCCGAGGTCGAGCGAGATCAAGTTACTGCACTCATAAAACATCATATACATCGAGGTTACTTCAGATGTGTTAAGATACTGTAGACCATCTATCTGGGTTGTATTCTTAAACCCATTAAACCACCCCATAGTGCTTTTGGGCCTCGCCTCCGCAAAAGAAGAGTCAAATATAACCCTCTGTACTTTCTTAGCGTTTTCATACCAACCAGGATATGAAGGCTCTTGTGGAATATCGTACGTTGTACCACTCCTTTCTTTCCTGTGTACATCACAATAGAACGTAAAGACTCCATCTTCATATACAGCATAGGCTTCAGCCTGAACATCTTCATTTTTCTCCACATACACAGGTCGGATGGAATGACCATTCCATTTCTTCTCATATCCCCAGCCATCGTATCCGAAATAGAAACCGTATGCAACTGAATAATTTGTAGGGTATTGAGTTCCTGTGAAGTAATCACCATAATCATTTTCTCCATCAGTCTCTGTACCATAATGTTCACCAGCAGCAGGAATAAAGATACTGTTTCCGTTGGATGCAGTGAATCTTACACCTTTTATTCCATTAAGCGTTGCAGTTGTTTGAGTACAATTATTGATTAGTTCTTCGAATTGGGTATGTGATGGCATTTGCCAGCCTTCTCCCCATTTTACGGTCGCAACATCATATTTTGTACCACAGATGCTATTGCCAAGGTTATGACAAGTTTCTTCCGTTCCATCACAATACTGATAGGTACTTGCAGAATATTCCTCTTTCTCTTCTGTTTCTCCCCAAGCATAATATCCTCCATAATCTTCTGGTTTGCTTGCACCTACATTATAGGAAGCCCACTTTGTGCCGCTGGGCAGTCCGAGGTCAACAGCTTCGGCAGGGGCATCACCACTCGAACTACCTCTTCTTGCAGACAATGTGATACTTTGACTCTCGCTGCTGCCATCAGATGTTATTATGATAACTGCATTCACATCATCTGTGGTGGAAAAACCGTTACAAGTGACAATATAGTCTTTTGACTCTCCTTTGGCGAGTGTGACCTTGGTATTATTGTCTGACAATTCAAAATCTGTACTTTCGCATGAAGCCTGAATGGTAACGCTACTCTCTCCATTATTGGTAACTTTAAATCGCCTCTTCATTGTTCCTCCTTGAGATACAGTGCCAAAATCTATTTCTGTATGAGACACAGAAATAGTAATTTGAGGGATAGGCTCATTAGTTACAGTAATAGGCAATGTGACTTCATCACCAGAATACATATCTGTTATTTTTATTGTAGCCTTACCATCTGCAAGACCTTCTATTATTACATAAGGAAGCACTCCTTCATTTTGATGTATGGAAGCTTTGACCACCCCTGGATTATCACTTTCAACTTTATATAATCCCCATCCTCCATAAATGGTTTCTGAGCGGTTCTCGCCCTTTTTTATAATTCTTTCCAAATGATGCCCAAAATTCACAGGATCTGGCACCGTAAATTCATGAGAAGGTGTTGCATTCAGATATTTCCAATCTCTGTATCTAAGAATCGGAAAGCATCGATAAGTTTTTCCAGGAGCAAGTCCCTCTAAACTTATTTCAAGAGGGTATATCTGCCAAGTTATCATACCATCGTCTCTATATTCACGCCCTGCAACTTCCTTTATTGTTTTACCCGCTTCATCAACGATTCTCAAACCGACATCACATGGCCCCAAAAACATGTCAGGAATATTTTTTGAAGGCATGGATTGTAAAATTAAGTGATCCTTAAAGCCATTACTCCATAAACCTTTTTTATCGTCATAAGTTGGTAATGCTGGCTCTGTAAAATGCGGAAATAGATAACAAGAGCCTATTTCTGATTGGAAAACCTCCCATTCAGCTCCCACTGTCAAGAAACTCCATGGGGTTAAGCCCAATTCGACACCTGCATTAGCAAACCACTCAGCTTTAACTTTGGTGTCTTTTAAAACACTATAAAAACCCAAATCTTCTGTTGGTGTGTCCGAATCCCATTTTGCCTCAATGGCGCCTGACAGTTTAAGTCCTCCTTGGGCGCTTACAGTAGCATGTACTATGCTTTTATGGATAAGATTCAAAGAGGCTTTTCCAATGATTCCCATTGATAAACTTCCTTTAGCTTTCACTCCCACAGACATTGACGAAATCGGGTCACAACGGAAACTAGCAGAACCGTTGATGTCCGCCAAACCTGTTGCTAGAGCCAAAGCGGGATTCGCCAGTGTTGCCATCGTGTAACCTTTGGCTTCTACATAGAAGGTGTTTCGCCCTTTAGTCTTGAGCGCCGCATCAAATTCCACATCCCCTTTCAGTTTTAAGAGCGGGCCTAACTCCAACTCTAATACAATTGGTCCATAAATGGGAATAATCCACGAACCGTGCAATTTATCCCATAAGCCTCCAAGCACTTTTGCTTCATCATCTGTAAGTTTCTCTTTGTTACCTTTCTGTATTTTCTCATTAATGAAACTTTCTTCCCACTCTTCTTCAGACATTGATTTGTAATCGTTCATACGTTTGAGTGCCTCAACGATTCCTTTTGTTTCCTTATCTATCTGATCTGAGTCTTCGATGTCTAAAAGTTTCATTAGACTGAAATTCACATGGAATTGTAAATCGTTGTGGGTTAGCTGACAATTAGCAGACATGTGGTAAATGTCTTCGTCCACATATACCATATATTTGACATTAAGGGAAGGCTTTTTGCTGGTAACAGATAATAATCCGTCAAGAACCTTAAATGTCAAGTCTCCAATGTCTGGGATGTTTATCTCACCATTGTCTTCTTCTTTTATCCAAGGATCCCCATATGCACGTCTGTGTACATTTTCACTTTCTGTCTTAGTACTGGCACTTCCTACTATTACGAGATGTTTATACACATCTCCTACACATATCATGTCGCAATCTACTTTGATACGACCATCTATTTCACGGATAGATTTTACTTTACCCGCAAAACCTTCTTCATAAGGAAACACGAAAACACTATGCAGTACCACCTGTCCAACGGCAGGCATACTATCTCGATTAATGCTTGTGTCAAAATAAAGTGTCAAACTGTCTATTTCTAACGTATGTGCAGCATGATACTCACGCAAGTAGAACAAACCATCGCGCATTTCTGGCTCTGGCGCTCTGAATCCAATACTGTCAATCGCTTCTAACGGAATACGATAAACGCTGTCAGGAGTCCACACTTCCTGCACAACGATGTCATCGTGCTCTATACCAAGAGTGTCAATGCAACTATAAGTGATTTTTTCTATGTCGACGTTGAGCCATGCGTTGAAGCAGCCATCATTGCGGTAGTTGTATAGAGCATATTGCCCTTTGGGTTGTTGTGCATGAGCTGGCGTAATGCTGCTTGCTACAAAAAAGAGTAGTGAGCATAAATATAATAATGTGTGCTTTTTCATTTTTTCAAGATTTTATAGGTTGTCTGATTCATTTTGATAAGGTACACTCCAGTAGGGAATTGTTTTAGAGAGAGTTGCGCATCACCGCTGCATTGTTGGTTCATGACTTGTTTGCCATTGGTTGTGAATACTTCAATCAGCGTGTTTTCTGGCAAATGGTTAATGAAAATGGTCTCGTCTTCCCATTTGAATGGTGGGGTTTCCGCTTTCGTTCTACCGATGCCTGTTGGCATAAACATTTTTCCATAACGAACTTGTGAAATCTTCTCCAACTCATAGCTCAGCACCACACCCTCAGTTTCAATAACGAGATTGGGCTTTTCTATCGTCACTTTCGTGTCTTTGTCAATTAGATACTCCATCGTTGCACCATCCAATGTAGCAATGATGATTGTTCTTTGCCATGTGCCCTCTGTTTCTTGGGCTGTGATTTCGGGTGCATACAGCAACCCTGCGATGAAAAGCACTGCGGAAATCACAGCCTTCATCTGTTTGAAAAGTTTCTTTTTCATAGGTTTAGGTTCGTTGTGTTATTTATTATTATTGTTTATATTTATGCTTTTATGAAAGAAAACGTGGACGCTTCTTTCTATATGTCTTGCAACCCGAAGGTTGCTATTCCACCATCAGTACCATTAAAGGAAACCTTTTAGCAGAATCTCGATGGCAAAGTAAGTAAAAAAATGTGAAATTCACAAACATTCTTGAATCTTTTTTCTTTATTTTCTTTCATTTCTTTTCTTGTGTGCGCACACAATGAAACAGGATTGAATAATGATGCTCGTTTTCCCGTTCATTAACTCGATTCATCGTTTGAGTTAACTTATTCGATGATTTGAGTTAACTCACGTGTTTTTAGCCTCCGACGTACCTCGCGGTTATCTCAAGGTTAATAAAAAGGTAATTGTACCATCACTTAACGATAACTCTACGTGAGTTTTTCTAAATTATTACAAAAAAATCCTTCCTGTCGCAATGATATGAAGGATTTTTTGTATCTTTGCCGCCTATATGATAGAGATATTTCAAGAAAGTATGTAATAATATACAATCAACAAATACAATGAATATCCTTATTTTACAAGGCTCTCCACGAGCTAACGGTAACACCGCATGGATGGCGGAAGAGTACAAGAAGGCTGCTGAGGCAGCAGGTCACCAGGTAACGCTGGTCAACGTGTCGAGAAAGAAGATTGCAGGCTGTATGGCTTGCGGGTATTGTCGTGGGAAGGGCAATGGTGCCTGCATCCAGAAGGATGATATGCAGGAACTCTATCCCCTGATGGCAGAGGCAGAGGTGCTGGTGCTGGCTGCACCCATCTACTACTTCACGCTCTGCGCCCAGATACAGGCTCCCATCCAGCGTATGTATTGCGTGAACAAACCTGCCAAGCTGAAGAAGATAGCCCTGCTGATGTCTTCCTATTCGCCCAATGTTTATGATGGCGCTGTCGCTGAAGTGCGTGATATCTGCAACTATTGGGGTGTGGAAAATATGGGCTATGTCAGTGCCAAGATAGACGAGCAGAAGACGGAAGAGACAAAGAAGAAGGTACAATGGTTAGAAGCGCAAATAGAAAAGACATAGGGCGGATGATTGAACTGCTGCATCAGGTGAACATGGTGCATCATGAGATACGTCCAGACTTGTTCAAACCCAACACTACCAAATATGATGAGCAGGAACTGGAAGTCCTGCTCAACGATGACAGCAAGCCCATCTTTGTCTATGATGATGGGGGAGTGTTGGGCTACGCTTTCTGCCAAATCTCAGAGATCAAGGACAACATCCTGTTGCAAGACATCAAGACGCTGTATATCGATGATATTTGCGTGGATGAGCATGCTCGTGGCAAACACGTAGGGAAGGCTTTATATGAATTTGTCCGTGACTATGCCCAATCCATCGGCTGCAACAACATCACCCTGAATGTGTGGGAAGGGAATGACGCTGCATACAGTTTCTATAAGCACATGGGCATGCAAGTGCAGAAAACGACAATGGAAGTGATCTTGTAGAATGAATGAAGAAGAAATGTTTACGACAGAGCGAGTTTTCCGCATCTTTAGTGAGCTGAACAAGATTCCGCGTCCTTCACATCATGAGGAACGGGTGGCAGACTACCTGTGCCAGTTTGCAGAACGTCTGAATCTGGTGTATGAACGCGACAAGGAGAACTGTGTGGTGATACGCAAGCCTGCCAGCAAAGGATACGAGGAGCATGAGCCTATTGTGCTGCTGAATCACATGGATATGGTTTGTGTGGGCATGAGCGATCCCTTGAACACGCCTATTGAGCCTTACACGGAGAATGGTTGGATGAAGGCTCGTGGCACGTCGCTCGGAGCTGATAATGGCATAGGGCTGTCGATGGCTCTGGCAGTACTCGAAGATGACAGAATCGAGCATCCGGCTCTGGAAGTCATCACAACGACCAATGAAGAGGACGGTATGTCGGGTGCATCCGGGTTGAGCAAGGATTTTCTGAAGGGTCGGAAAGTCATCAACCTTGACTCTGAAGACTACGACACCATTACCACAGGTGCCGCAGGAGCCTGCTTGCAGTTCCACCGCATACCTATGAAGCGAAAGCCAGCACCTGCATACAGAAGCTGGTATCGCATCCGCATAGATGGCGGATTGGGCGGACACTCTGGTGTTGACATCAACAAGGGGCGTTGTAGTGCTGTAATTCCTGCCAAGCGTTACCTTGAACTTGTCCCAAAGACTGATGGCATCGACATTGCCAACATTGAAATAGGTGAAGCCAATGCGTCGATTGCCTCGAAGGGTGAGATCATTGTCGGTCTTAGCCCTGAATTATCCATTGAGAAAGAGAAGAAATCGCTCAATGAACTCAATGAATGGCTCCGTAAGACATTTGGAGACACCGATTCGAACATCGAATGCAGTATAGAGGCATGTGAAAAACAAGATACGATCATACCCACTGACGCTATATCGTCATTATTGTCAAGTTTGGACATTATACCGAATGGCGTGGTAAAGATGAGCGACGCGATGCCAGGCACAGTAGAGACATCGAATAACGTAGGGCGTATCTCGTCTGTAGAAGACCACATTTTTGTATCTACCCACACACGCAGCTTCATCGACGACGATATGGCGGCGCTGAGTAAACAGATTGCCGACACCTTCAAGAAACAAGGTGCCGAATCTGAAGTGGTGATGTCAGCCCCAGCTTGGCAAGAGAATCAGCAGTCGCCTTTCCTGCAACTGGTCAGCAATACGTTCCAAGATGTGCTGGGCTGGCGCCCCCGTATGGTGGCTATGCACTTTGTGCTCGAAGCAGGATTCTTCGTGCAGCATTATCCTGGCATTCAGATTGCCAGTATCGGTCCTCGTATCGTGGAACCTCACTCGACAAGTGAACGTGTCGAACTCTCCACCATAGAAGATATCTGGAAAGTTCTCATAGAGCTACTAAAGCGATTATGATTAGTCATTCTGTACTCGCTGCTTTATCTATTCAATAACAAAAATGAAAAAAAATTGGGTGTTTTGTTGTGTGGTGTCATAAATTGTCGTATCTTTGCCACCACCATGAGATAAAACAATTTTAACCTAAACTAAAATTTGAATATTATGAGATTAAAACTACTATTAGGATTTGCATTATCCTTGATTGTGGTCACAGGTGCAAAGGCGCAGGATGTAGAGACAGGGTTGAATTACACCGTGACCAAGATTTCCAATCCCGACAGAGGCGAACGCGAGGTGGACGGTCTCGTGCCGGGTGGCGACAGGGAAAACAGTTACACGTGGCGTATGGCCATGAGAGGTGATGAGATTTACATCGCCACCGCCAGAAACATCGCCAGTGCGCTGGTCAATATGTATGGTTCTCAAATTTCTGCCGCTTCCGGCATGTCGATGGACACGTTCTGGGCACTGATTGATGCCTTTGCCAACGGTGACATCATGCGCAACGATGTGAACGAGGGTGCCAACATCATCGCCTACAATCGCAAGACGGGCGAGTTCAGAGTGGTGTGGACAGGCGGCCCAGGAGAATATCAGCGTATGGCCGTGACTTTTGGCGACAATGTTTATTTCGGTTCCTACTCAGCCGATCAAAGCATTGAGCAGTACATTCTGAAGCTCGACAAAGAGGGTAATTTCACCAAGGTCTATACAACCACTGGTACAACGGCCATGCGTGCCAACTGCGTCTATGATGATCATTTGTTTTTTGCCAGTTCAGATGCTCGCACCGTAGTGGCTGAAGGTGATCCCGAACCTCTGGCTAAGATGGCAGTCATTCGCAAGAGCAATGAAGACGACACCGTTTGGGATCTTGTGGCCGACTACAAGGACTTCGGAAAAATTCCATTTGACCCCATCCAGGCCAGTTGGGCTGGATGCTCCTTCTGGGAATTGGCTTCGCACAAGGGTTATATCTATGCAACAGCTCCCAGCACGGCAGGATTTGTCATCTTCAAAGGACGTCCAGCACAGGATGGTGAGTCAGCTAACGAGTACGGCTGGCATTGGGAAGAGGTGGCTGGTCCTAACAACGGCATCAACAACCCCGGTCTGAGCAATGTGACAGGCGGAGAACCTGGCACCATGCGTTCGCTCATTGGCTCTGTCTATGAGTTTAACGGAGAGCTTTATGCCTACAACTTCGACCACGCCTTCGGTGGCTTGGCACAGGCTTTCGTCGGTGCGCTGCAGCAGTTGAAAGGTAGTGATGTGAAATCCTCCAACTATCTGGAATACATGTACAACTCGTTGCACAATCCTCAGAAGGTGTGGAAGTTGAACGATGCGACAGGCAAGTTCGTGGAGTGTAGAAACTTCACAAAGCTTATGGAGGGAACGACCAACGAATATGTATGGCGCATGGGCGAATATGATGGCCAGCTCTACATCTCCACAATGGATGCCGGCATCGGTTATGGCTACCTGACGCAGCTCACCAACGGAAGCCTCCTCAAGATGAGCAAAGAGGAAAAGGCCACAAAAATTGCCTATGTCAGCGAAGCCATCAAGTTGCTGGCAGCCCAGAAACTGAGCACCAAGGCAGAAGATCTCAAGACGAAGCTGGCACTGGTGAAGATGATGCTCGAGGCTATGATCCCCAGCCAGGCGGATGAAGACGGACAGGGGAAGCAGATTGATCTGGAGAAGCTGCAAGCAACCATCACTGCTGTCAAGACCCTGGTCGATATATATCTTGCCACTCTGCCGGGCGAAGACCTCAGCTCGAAGGCCATATTGGTGGTCATGACCAAGGTGAAGGAGACGTTGCAGGACCTCAGCGACAAGATAGACCTTGTGGGACTGGAGAAATACCTGTACGTCAACAACAGGGTGAAGAACGACCAGTGGGGATTCGACCTTTACCGCACCTCTGATGGCGAGACCTTCGAAGTCATCACGCAGAATGGTTTCAATGACAAGTATAACTATGGATGTCCCTCCTTCCTTGCTACAGAAGAAGGACTGTACATAGGCACCTGCAACCCATTCTATGGCGGACAATTGTATCTGCTGACAAACAACACATCCGAAACGGAGATGGAGAAAGAGGTCAGCAAAATTTCCCAAGCGGATGTTGCAACAGACATCACCACCATCTATGATGCTGATGATGCCAACATCTACTACGATTTGAATGGTCACCGTCTCCAAGGAAAGCCCACACAGAAGGGTGTGTACATTTGTAACGGCATGAAAGTTGTGGTGCAGTAACGGTGCTGTCAGAGTACCTTGTTTCCTAAAGAGGGTGTGCCTTTAACACATCCTCTTTCTTGTATGATATGTGTGAATGCGTGGATTTATCAATCTCAGTTATATTAAAAAAGAAAATTAAATTGGAAAAATGGGGGTGGGGAGAACGAAAAATAGAAAAGTTATTGGGCGAAATTGAGAAAAATGCTGTATATTTGTGGGCGAATTGCAGGGTATTTGACACAAAACTGAGAAAAGGGTTTCGTCACGCTGAAGTACTACTGCGACAAACTGCACCGAATCTTCACCGTCAGTGACTGGAAGGAGTTCGACTCCACCATCCAACCCACCGACCAAGGAACGCCGTATGTGGTGCCGTTCTATACGAGCGAGGAATAAGTATAACTGAGAAACTATAAAATCGTGAAAAGAGTTTTATCTATTTTACTATCATTATGCGCTGTCATTTCAGCGTATGCTCAAGGTAATGTCATTGAGATATGGACAGCGTCCAGCCTTATGGGTGTACGTACTGCTGTAAACACTGGAACTGATAATTACGCAGGTAAGACGGTGAAGTTAATGGCAGACCTTGATTTAGGTAATGATTGGACACCTATCGGCACAATTGATGATGCTAAATATTCATTTTGTGGCACGTTTGATGGACAAGGTTATACAATTACCTATAAAGCATCTACTCCCGAGTTCTCGAGCAGTACTGTACTTGGTTTGTTTGGTTATTTGCGTGGAACAGTTCAGCATTTAAAAGTTAAAGGTGCTGTTACAAATACCAATCATACGACTACAACCAGCACGGCTGGTATTGCAGCCTATAATAGAGGTACCATTAGTGAATGTGCTAATCTTGCCTCTATTGTGGGCACTACAGCTGGTGGTATCGCAGGAGTAAATAGGGGAACCATAACGAATTGTTATAATCAAGGATATATCGGTGCAACAGACGGATATGAAGGTGGCTATTATTTGGGCGGTATTGCAGGAACGAATGAGAATGCAACAATCTCCTATACTTATGCCAGTTGTACGATGGACGATGTGAGCACAACAGGCGGTGTTACAGGAAATAATATAAATAGCGGAACGTTAATTCGCTCTTATTATCATGTATTGTTGCAGCAAGAATCTAGTACATTAAAGATGAAAGGTAGCGCTGTGTTGACAGGCATTGCTCTTAATGGGAAATTGAATACATTTAAAGATTATACTGTCTGGACTTTTGCCATAGATGAACTGCCTGAATTGACATGCTTTAAGAATAAGATTGTTCGATTGAGCAACAACAAAAATAACAATACCATTCTTTCCAATTACAAAGGCCAAATGTGTTCTATTGAACTGAGTGGTCGCACGCTGACGAAGAACAACGAGTGGAACACACTCTGTCTGCCGTTCAATGTGGACAATATCAGCACATCACCATTGGCTGGTACCACCATCAAGGAACTGGATACAGACGATACGAGCCTGAGCGATGAGGGCAAGTTGACTCTGAGATTCAAGGCTGCCACCAGCATTGAGGCAGGCAAGCCATACCTCATCAAGTGGGCGACAACGGGCGACGACATTGTCAGTCCTGTATTTACAGGTGTGACCATCACGAGCTCTGAACCAATGGCTGTGACGAGTGCCGACGCCAAGGTGACCTTCGTGGGTCAGTACTCACCATTCTACATCACTGCTGGCAACATCGACGAGATCATCCTGATGTCCACAGGCAACCGTCTGGGCTATTCGATGAATGCCCGCACTCTGAAATGCTTCCGCTGCCACTTCTACGTGCCGAACGTGGACGATGCAGAGGCTCCTGTGCGCAACTTCGTATTGGACTTCGGTGAAGAAGGTGAAGGTGCGACAGAAGTGAAAGAAGTTAACGAAGTGAATGAAGTTAACGAAGTGAATGAAGTTAAAGACAATATTTGGTACACATTGAGCGGCGTGAAACTCGAAGGGAAGCCCAATGCGCCTGGAATTTATATTTATAACGGACGCAAAATCGCGATTCAGTAATTCACTCAAAGAAGAAAGACAATGAAGAAGCAATATCAAAAACCAGAAATGGAATTGCTGTGGATGCAGCAGCACTGCATGCTCATCGTGAAGAGTCTGAATGGCGTGGAAGATGTTGAATGGGTCGATGACGGCATTCCAAGTAGCGACGACGACGTGTAACAATTGAGACGATATATGAACATAATAACCAATAAAACTATGAGTAAGAAACTCTTTACATGCCTCTGCGCACTGCTGGTGGTTGCCATCGGTAGGGCACAGGTGGATGCTGAGACAAACAACCTTTTTCAGAGAGCCAAGTCTCTTGTTGACAAGAGTGTGGTGCATGGCGTGGACACGAACTACATCAAGACTCCCGAACGTCCTTGGCAAGTCAGCCTCAAGAGCCGTGTGGCGCAGACAGACCTGCAGATGCACTCCGTTGTTGATGGAGCAGAACTCTTCGATGGAGAGGGGTTGATGCCCTTCATCAAGGGTGTGGGCGACATGGCAACTGATCCCCGTTTCATAACCAGAGTGTCCACCTCACTCGGTGTAAAAGTAGGCTATAAGGGATTGAGTGCCAGTTACTCCTTCCCTATAGGTGGAGACAAGAGCCAGAACATTTCGTTGAAAAGCACGGGCAGCTGGTATGCCGTGAACCTGCGCTGGCACAAGTACAAGACGAAAACGGCGAGAACGCACTATGCAGGAGCTGTCATAGGCAGAGAGATGGTTGATTATGACGAGGATGCCGATAAACTCATTTTCAAGGAGGTGGGTGATCCCTACGCATGGGATGAGACGGATAAAGAAGAGTTACCTTCGCCCATCTCCATCAAGACCTTGATATTCGACGGTTTCTACATCTTCAACAGCAAGAAATTCTCCTATGCCGCTGCTTACAACCAGAAGACCATTCAGGCTCGTTCGGCAGGCTCACCTATCGTCGGATTGATGGGCTACTATTCAGATTTCGACTACGACGACAAGCGCAATGCCGAACTCATCTATATGATGGATGGCATTGGGCGTTTGCGCCAGTATCAGCTCAGCGTGGGTGCCGGCTATGCCTACAACTTCGTGCCTGCCAAGGGATGGCTCATCAGTGCGATGGCGATGCCGATGTTGACGGTGGTGAACCGCACCCGCATCAACACTTATGACAGCAATTTCAAGGAGGTGGCGAATGCATACCTTTTAGAAATGGCACTCAAAGAAGCGCTATCTGAGGAAGGATTAGTTGATTTATCTGACGATGATATCGATAAAAAAATCTCGGACCAGTGCGAGATACAAAGCACGGGGGTACACTCACGCAACAACCGCATCGCCCTGAACTTCACCACGCGCCTCTCCGTCACCTACAACTGGAATCGCTACTTCGTCAATGCCAACGGCCAGTTCAACAACTTCAACTACAAGCACAAAGCCACGTACGGTCATTTGAACGACTGGTACATCAACGCATCAGTGGGTGTGAGATTCTGATGATGGAGGTTTTACCCAAGAAACAGGAACGTAACAAATAAATTAACAAAACAGATACAGATACTTTTTATGAGAAAACTATTCTTTCCACTTTTCATCACCGTTCTTGGAATCTGTGGCTCGGCATTTTTCACCTCATGTTCCAGTGATGATGATCCTGTGACACCACCAACTGACGAGGTGGAAGCCCAGTTGCAAAAGATGACGCTGCGCGAAAAGGTGGGGCAGCTGTTCTACGTGCGCCCTGAGTGTCTCGACACCACCATTCACTTCAATCTGGTCAGTACTATAGATAACAGTGCAGACGACATCAAGAAAATAAAGTTACAGGCCGTGAACGCCACGATGCTGGGCGTGAACGAGAAGTACCCCGTGGGCGGCATCATCCTCTCTGCCCATAACATTGAGGACGAGGTACAGTTGGCGGCATTCATCCCGCAGATACGCGCCCTGAAAGGCTCGCCGCTGCTCTGCATCGACGAGGAGGGAGGCCGCGTGGCTCGTATCGGAAACAATGAAAACTTCCTGGTGGAGAAGTTCGAGTCGATGGGTGCCATTGGTGCTACGGGCGATCCGAAGAATGCCTACCACTGCGGCAACACCATCGGCACCTACCTGAAAAAATACGGTTTCGACATCGACTTCGCCCCCGTAGCTGACGTAAATACTAATCCAGAGAACATCGTCATCGGTGCCCGTGCCTTCAGCGACGATCCAGAGGTGGCTGCGCCGATGGTGACGAATTATCTGCAGGGGCTGAAGGATGCCGGCGTGACGGGTTGCATTAAACACTTCCCTGGTCATGGCGACACTCAGGCTGATACCCACTTCGGCTATGCACAGAGCCTGAAGACGTGGGAACAGATGAAGGATTGTGAGATGATCACCTTCAAAGCAGGCATTGCGTGGGGAACGCAGTTGATTATGACAGCCCACATCGCCGCGCCTAACGTCACGGGATCCGACATCCCCGCCACCATGTCATCCGTCATCTTGCAGGACAAGTTGCGAGGCGAACTGGGTTACCAGAACATCATCATCACCGACGCGATGGAGATGGGTGCCATCACCAAGCAGTACACCAATGCTGAGGCCGCAGTCGGTACGCTCCAGGCTGGTGCTGACATCGTGCTGGGCCCGCAGAACTTCGTGGAAGCCTTCGATGCTGTGGTCAAGGCTGTGGAGGACGGCAGGCTCACCGAACAACGCATTGACGAGAGCGTGCGCCGAGTCTTGAAACTGAAAAAACAAATAAGACGATAAGATATGAAAAAGGCGAATTTATGGATGGATTTTCAATTGTTCTGCAAAGGTGTACATTTTTCTTGGAATACGTGCAGAATGTGCTATTTTTTTGAATGTATTACAGCCCTTACTTATATCGTTAGTATCAAAGTTTTTCCGATAGCTTCTATGTGCTCTGGCCTAACTCCACACTCTTTTGCCGTTTCTGGCCATGAGGATACAGATGATAGTACTTCCTCAATGATGTGGTTAGCATCACGTATGCCTATGTTCTGTGCTACCGCCAATAAGTCTTCACGAGTAAAATCGTCAGTCTTACTATTGAGCGAAAGCTGGTGACGGCTGGTCCACTTGCCTGCAGGATTGTAGGAGTAGCATAAGTCATAAGCCGGGGCAAACGACCATTTGCCAGTCTTATCCATGAGGAAAGAAAAGTTCTTGGTATGGTCATCATGGTTACGTGCGATGACGTTGAACACCATGCGGCGATACAACTGCTCAAAGTCTTTGTAGTTCAGTCCCAGTCGTCGCAAAACGCCAAACAATTCCTCGTATGAGTGGCGCACGTCTCTATCCAGATGGGCAATGCCAGCAGCTGTCTGCATGTGGATCTTCTCACCCGTTGGTGTACGGTCGAAACGGCGGGTCATGAAGTGATGACAGTCACCTTCTGGCAGTAATCGACACTCTGACATTGTGATGCCACAAGCGGTAGCCATCTTGTAGTATGCATATTCGATATTCCCGATGCCTTGCGGATTGTCAGTTATCTCATGATGCTCGCTGTAAGTGCCACCATCAAACTTCAATAGCCAGTAAGAGAACCCGTCAGGTGCGGGAACCTGCCCTGAGCGCACTTCGTCAGTGTCTTCATTATAGGCAATTATAGCCTTTGGTTTTGCTCCGCCAGCTGATGTACCAACCTTCAGGATGTCGAGAATGGATTTGTCGTTTTGTCGAATCAATTCCTGAAACTTGCTCCGCTCCTTGAAGATGGATTCAGACAAAGCCATCAGTTCACGGATATAAATCTCTGTCGATTCATTTACACCATCCACATGAGCTGCGGGCACAAACTCTAAGGCTCCCATGGCTCGCTTTCCCACATAACACAGACGGTCGAGCGGAGTAATCATATCCTCCGTCTTGCCTTGTTGAGCAAACCACTCCGTGATGAGTTGGCTACCAAATTTATCGGGTAGGGCATCGGCTATCAACCCAGGAAGACCGCTGAAGCATTTCGTCCTGGCATTTGTGGGGAACGAGACAACGCCACGGGTTCTTGCTAACGGCATCATCAGCGGTGACACGTCTAAGCCTGACCTCCTGAACTTATCATCAAACTGGAAATCGGCATAGCCTCTCTCCTCGTCCCATGACATAGCTCCCACAAGGTTGCCCCATAAGTATATCTGTATAACTGGTATATCTTCCATCTTTTACTCCTTTTTAGTTCTTACCCGCTTGATCTGCTTGCCCTGCATCTTTAATAGCTCTAAAGGTGATAGTTTTTGTTCAGGAATAAGCAAGTCGAGATTTTCAAGTAATCCAAGTGTCCTCATTACACTGATGAGCAATGAAAATGAGACAGACTGCCCGCTTTCAATCTTGGCTATGGTACTTATGCCAACACCAGATTCCGATGCCAGCTCCTGCTGTTTCATACCTCTTGAAATACGATAAGCCTTCAGCCTCGTTCCGAGCTTACTAAGTATGGCTGTGTCACTGAGTTCTGTCCACATACGATGTCTATTCTTGATTTTGGGTGCAAAATTACAAATAAAAATTGTAAATGCAAAGATAAAATCAAAATATTTAATTTAATCATTGCAAATAGAAGAGTAAAATACTATTTAATGAGGTCGATTTTTAGAGTTCATCCCATCGCGTGGAATATGATTGAAGTAGTTTTATGGGTATTTGCAACTCTGTGGCTGTCTTGCGCCAGTCTTTGATGGTGGCACGAACTTCCTCGATAATCTCTGTTACTTCCTGTCTTTCAAGCATGTAGCTTTCGCTTGCAGAGAGTAGAGTGTTGATGTCTGACTGTTCTGTGTATTCATTGATGAGCAGACATTGATAATCCCTTGTTCCTGGGTTGATGTCGTATGCAGGTGAGAGTGTCCAACCTTTCGGGGTAAGCAGAAAACCGTGATTACGGAAGTGGTCGTCAGTGTTGCCGAACATGACGTTGAATGCCACTCTGCGGTAGAGTTCCCTGAGATTCTGCCGTACATCAGTACAACCACGAAGGATGAAATCCACGATGTCTAGATAACCATTTCCTGTGCTATTGCCAGCTCCGTCTTCTAAACCAAGCAATGACATGGCAGAAGCGAAATGGATGCGACGGCCTTCCTTTGTCCTGTCGAAACGTTCGGAGAGTAGCAGGTCGCGATCTTTTGAAATCTTGATAGTACGGGTCTTTGCTACATTGATGCCAGCCTTAGCTGCAAGATGATGTGAGAAGTGCTCTATGAGTTCCGTATTCTCCAAGTCCTTTTTGGAAGGGAACTTAGCCACATACAGGGTGCCATTTGTATCGACCACATTAGCTTTGGGACGAGCACCACCGAGCGAGGTTCCTGGATCAATCAACTGGTCAAGCCAGCGTTGTTCAGGCAATTCGTTGCGTTCCTCTGCCAGCTCAATCTCATGACAAGCATCACACAGGGCACGAAGACTCTCGATTGGGGGGACGAGGTATTTTGCACTTGCATTGATGTAGTCATC
>JAGAAZ010000009.1 GCA_017614895.1 Bacteroidaceae bacterium
TACTGAGCGAGGAGAAGACCCTGGATAGCACCCATGAGTGAACCACGCTCACCAGTGAGGTCAGAAGTAGCCTCACGCTGGAAAGTAGTCTCGAACAGGTAACCAGAACCGATACCGATACCCAGAGCGAGTGTGCGGTCCAGTGCCTTGCCTGTAGCGTCCTGATATACTGCGTAAGAAGAGTTCAGACCACGACCCTCGAGGAACATGGTGCGGAGAGATGTACCAGAACCCTTAGGAGCTACCATGATCACGTCGATATCCTTTGCAGGAACACAACCAGTGCGGTCGTTCCAAGTGATAGCGAAACCATGAGAGAAGTAGAGAGCCTTACCTGGAGTGAGGTACTTCTTCAAAGTTGGCCATACAGACATCACAGCTGCGTCTGAAAGCAGACACATCACGATAGTACCCTTCTGAGCCGCCTCTTCGATAGAGAAGAGAGTCTCACCTGGTACCCAACCATCCTTAATTGCCTTCTCGAAAGTCTTGCCCTGACGCTGACCAACAATCACGTTGAAACCGTTGTCGCGGAGGTTGCAAGCCTGACCAGGCCCCTGTACACCATAACCAATCACTGCGATGGTCTCGTCCTTCAAAATCTCACGAGCCTTGTCGAGTGGGAATTCTTCGCGTGTCATTACCTCTTCGATAACGCCACCAAAATTCATTTTTGCCATTTTGCTTTTGTTTTAATTGTGCAAGGAAGATCCTTGCTGGTTATTATTAAATATAATGTGTTTACTTATTTGCCTTTCTCTTTGCTTCACGCACAGCCAGATACTCGTCCAGATGCTCCACGCGGCTCTTCGTGATGCAGATGCGGCCTGAACGCACGAACTGCAAGACGCAATCGAGCTTCTGCAACTTGTCGAACAGTTCGATGATTTCATCCGTGAAACCGGTAATCTCCACTACTGAATAAGTGCTGTTCACCTCAATGATGCGGGCATCGTAGGAGCGCACAAGACTGCTGATCTCACGATTCTTCATCATGGCAGGCGTGCTCAGCTTGAAGAGTGCCGTCTCATTGATGAAGAGTTCATCATCGGTGTAGAAATGTGCCTGAAGCACCTCAATGCGCTTCTCCACCTGAGCAGTGAGGATACGTGCCATACGCTCGTCACAGTATGCTGTAACGGTATATTTGTGTGCCCCTGGTGTGCTGGATGCACACACATTGAGCGACTCGATGTTAACCTGACGACGCGTGAACACTGCCGTAATCTGTGAAAGCAGACCTGGCACATTCTCTGAGTAAATCAGGAAGGTATAGAGTTTTGTTGTATCTTGTTCCATTGTTGGAGTTTGTACTTTTATTTCCTTTTCTTTGGAAGGACGCTGTTCGAGCAGACGATCACATTTGCCACATGAGGAACACTCGCCACACTGACCTCCAAAGGTTTTCTTAGTCGTTTGCATTATATCTCAAGTAGCATCTCGTCGATGTTGGCTCCAGGAGGTGTCATCGGAAGCACGTTGTCCTCTTCCTTGATGGCACATTGCAAGAGGTAAGGACCAGGAGTAGCCAGCATCTCAGCAATGGCTGCATCCAAGTCTTTTCTCTCAATGACCGTCTTGGCAGGAATGCCGTAACCCTTCGCGATAAGTTCGTAGTCAGGATTGAGCATGGGGGTGAACGAATAACGATGAGCAAAGAACATCTCTTGCCACTGACGCACATTTCCGAG
Source organism: Bacteroidaceae bacterium (assembly GCA_017614895.1). GTDB lineage: Bacteria > Bacteroidota > Bacteroidia > Bacteroidales > Bacteroidaceae > Minthosoma. Next base: position 1,692 of record JAGAAZ010000009.1, read on the forward strand.
GAAGTTGTTGTTTAGGAGGATAATCTTCACAGGCGCGCCCTGCTCCATGATGGTGCCAAGTTCCTGAATGGTCATCTGCAAACCGCCATCACCTACAAAGAGACACACGGTTCTGTCAGGTGCACCAAACGTGGCACCGATGGCAGCAGGAAGGCCGAAGCCCATCGTGCCCAAACCACCAGAAGTGACAACAGAACGCTCTTTCGTAAACTTGAAGTAACGGCAAGCCATCAGCTGGTTCTGACCCACGTCGGTCACCATGATGCCTTCGTTATTGGCAGCCTCGCTGACCTTGCGAATCACCTCACCCATCAACAGCGGGCCTTCCTTCGGATGGAGCGCCTTGTCAATCACCTTCGCGTATTCTTTCTCTGCGTATGGTTTGAAACCTTCAATCCAAGATGTATGCTTGGCTTCATCCACCAACTTCGTCACAGCTGCAATCGTGTCTTTGCAGTTACCCCATACCTTGAGGTCAACAGGCACGTTCTTGTTGAACTCTGCACGGTCGATGTCGAAGTGGATAATCTTTGCCTGCTTGGCGTAGGTGGCCAAATTGCCTGTCACACGGTCGTCGAAACGCATACCGATGGCAATGAGCAAATCACACTGGTTGGTCATCACATTAGGACCGAGATTACCATGCATACCAAGGATGCCCATGTTCAGACGATGGTCTGATGGAATAGCAGAAAGTCCCAAGAAGGTCGTTCCGCATGGAAGGTCAGCCTTCTCCAATAACGCACGAAGTTCTTGCTGCGCATTACCCAACTCCACACCTTGTCCAACGAGCACGAATGGCTTCACGCTGTTGTTAATCATCTGGGCAGCACGCTCGATGTCCGTCATCTCCACATCAGGATCTGGCTCATAGCTGCGAATGAAATCCACTTTGGCTGGTTCGTACTCCACCATACCCGTCTGGGCGTTCTTGGCGAAGTCGAGCACCACAGGACCCGGACGACCGCTCTTGGCAATGTAGAATGCACGAGCAACAGCCCAAGCCACATCCTCAGGACGGCGAATCTGATAGCTCCACTTGCTGACAGGCGACGTGATACCTACCACATCGACCTCCTGAAAGGCATCTGTACCCAACATGGCAACACCCACCTGACCGCAGATGACCACCATCGGAGTGGAGTCAATCATCGCATCAGCAATACCTGTCACCGTGTTGGTTGCACCAGGACCCGAGGTCACGATGGCGCAACCCACCTTGCCACTCACACGGGCATAACCCTGAGCAGCGTGAACAGCTCCCTGCTCATGACGAACAAGAATGTGATTCAGTGTCTTCTTATGATCATAGAGTGCATCGTAAGTGGGCATGATGCTACCACCAGGATAACCGAAGAGGACATCTACCCCTTCATGTTCCAAGGCACGCATCATCGCCTCTGCACCTGTTACCTTTTCTGCCATTTTCTTTTTATCTTTCTAGTTTTACTAGTCTTACTAGTTATTCTAGTTAATCTATAATTCTCACGCCTCCCTTGTCTGCACTTGCCACACTCTGGGCGTATGCACGGAGAGCCTTTGATACTACACGATTGCGTTTCAGTGGTTGCTGTGGACGTACAGCCAGTTCCTCGTCTGAGAGACGTACGTTGATGCTGCGATTTGGAATGTCAATGTCGATAATGTCGCCATCCACAATCTTGCCAATGTTACCACCCGACGCTGCCTCTGGAGAGATGTGTCCGATGGAAAGACCTGATGTACCACCAGAGAAACGTCCGTCTGTGATGAGGGCACATTCCTTACCCATGTGCATACTCTTGATGTAAGAGGTTGGGTATAGCATCTCCTGCATACCAGGACCACCCTTAGGACCTTCGTGTGTAATCACCACCACATCTCCCTTCTTCACCTTGCCACCGAGGATACCCTCGCAAGCGTCTTCCTGTGAGTCAAACACCACAGCAGGACCAGAGAACTTCCAGATGCTCTCATCCACACCTGCGGTCTTCACCACACAGCCGTCCTGAGCGATGTTTCCAAAGAGGATAGCCATACCGCCATCCTTGGTGTAAGCATGTTCAATGTCACGGATACAACCATTCTCACGGTCAGTATCAAGGGTCTCGTAGTTAGTGTTCTGAACACCTAACTGATTGCAGAACACACCAGCAGGAGCGCTGCTATAAATGCGTTTTGCCTCTGGATCGATATCGTCTTTCAAAATCGAATACTTCTCAATGTCTTCTGCCAAAGTGGCACCATTTACACGCTTCACAGAGGTGTCAATCAAGCCACCTTTGGCGAGTTCACCAAGCAGATTCAGCATACCCCCTGCACGACCACATTCCTGCACAGAGTACTTCTGAGAGTTTGGCGCCAACTTGCAGAGGAAAGGTGTCTTGCGAGAAAGCTTATCAATATCAGCCATCATGAAGTCCACCCCTGCCTCCTGAGCTACAGCCAAGAGGTGCAGCACAGTGTTAGTCGAAGCACCCATCGCGATGTCCAGCGTCATCGCATTGAGGAATGCCTTGCGAGTGGCAATCGAACGTGGAAGCACAGACTCATCCCCATCCTCATAGTAAGCGAAGGCATTTTTCACAATCTGACGGGCAGCAGCCTTCATCAACTCTCTGCGATTCACGTGTGTGGCAAGAATGGTACCGTTTCCAGGCAGAGAAAGACCAATCGCTTCCGTCAGGTTATTCATCGAGTTCGCTGTGAACATACCCGAGCAGCATCCGCAACCAGGACAAGCACGGTTCTCCACTTCTGCCAGTTCCTCATCATTTACCGTTGGGTCAGCACCCTTAATCATCGCAGCAATCAGGTCGAGGTTCTCGCCCTTGTACTTACCAGCCTCCATAGGACCACCGCTGACAAACACAGCAGGGATATTCAGACGCATCGCAGCCATCAGCATACCCGGTGTAATCTTGTCGCAGTTGGAAATGCAGATCATCGCATCAGCCTTGTGGGCATTGCACATATACTCCACAGAGTCTGCAATGATGTCGCGTGAAGGCAACGAATAGAGCATACCATCGTGACCCATCGCAATACCATCATCAATGGCGATGGTGTTGAATTCAGCCGCATAGCAACCCAACTTCTCAATCTCCTCCTTCACAATCTGTCCTGCCTCATGCAGATGCGTGTGACCTGGCACAAACTGAGTGAAAGAATTGACGATGGCAATGATAGGTTTGCCAAACTGTTCACGCTTCATGCCGTTGGCTACCCATAGAGCCCTTGCTCCAGCCATGCGGCGACCTTCAGTGCACACTGCACTACGTAACTGATGCTTCATAATCTATGTTAGAGTTCTTATAATAATCTTTTTACGCTTAACGAAAAACTTTGCAAAGGTACGAAATCCTTGGCACATATTACACATATTTAATATAAAAAAAGATGGAACTTGGCTTTTCGCGAAGTTTCCATCCTATTTTTCTCGCATTTTTGCACACAGAAGTGCTATTTGAGAAAGGCCAAACCGTGACTAATTAAACGACTGGATACGTGCTATGTACTTGCCGATGATGTCGAATTCCAAATTCACACGGGTGCCAACCTCTATCTGATGGAAGTTCGTGTTGTCGTAGGTGTATGGGATGATGTTCACCTCGAAAGAGTCGTCCTGAGCATTGCAGACGGTGAGGCTGACACCATTCACGGTCACACTGCCCTTGTCAACGGTCATGTAGCCCTTCTTCGCCATCTCACGGTCGAAGGCGTACTGGAAACGGAACGTGTAACTGCCCTGCTGGTCAATCTTCACCACACACTCAGCCGTCTGATCCACATGCCCTTGCACGATGTGACCATCCAATCGACCGTTCATCATCATCGAGCGTTCCACATTCACCTTGTCGCCCACCTTCAACAACCCCAGATTGCTCCTGTCAAGCGTCTCCTTCATGGCGGTGACGACATACTTGCCATCGAAGATCTTCACCACCGTCAGACACACGCCATTATGCGCCACACTTTGGTCAATCTTCAGCTCATCCACAAACGAGCACGTCAGGGTGAAATGCACATTTTCTTTTTCCTTTTCAATCGCCACGACGGTGGCAAATTCTTCTACTATTCCGCTAAACATAACTTCTAAATTATATTAAATATGTGTGCAAAGGTAGGAATAATTCTTCAAATTTCCTTACCTTTGCAACGAAAATAAAAATAAACAGCAAAATCGTCTGATAAACAATGAAAAGAAACATCATTTTGTTGGCAACCTTCCTGATAGTTGCTAGCCCACTTTTCTTCTCCAATTGTAGTAACGACCCCGCAATGGATGCCGTGCCACCAGTTTTCAAGGAAGTGGCCATCGACCCCGCCAAACCCAATATGGGCGACACTGTGACTGTCACCCTCAAATTCATGTCGAAGGGTAAGAACTGGTACAAAATTGCATACAAATGGACACTCAGCCGCTATCAGCAGGAAACGAAATATCATGTGAAGGGAGAAGGAAGTTCCCTCGAAATGGTGGAGCCAACCTTCACCTTCGTGGTGCCGGACACAGCTGGAATGTACACTTTAAGGGTGAACCCTGGCAACGTGCAAGCAACCAGCCTCTTCGCCAACGGCAGCCCCTTCGGAAGTGCCAGCATCGAAAACAACAGCGTGACTTTCACCGTCAAAGCTGAAGAATAAGATTCAATCACTACACTACTTTTCCATGATGAAACAATCTTTGATGACAGCCATCCTCGCAACGATGTCGCTGTCTGCACTAGCCAATCATCCCGATTCCGTATGGGTGAAACCCGATGTGAAGAACGGCACACGCGACATGCAGATTGCCTATTCCATTGACAAAAAGAATTGGATACACGTGCCCTGCAACCTCTTCGAGAGTGACTACGGCACATGGGGCAGCGAGAAGAAACTTTACCATCCTGTCCTCTCCTACAACGGAAAGACCTATCGTTCCGTTTTCATCCCAAACCTGAAGAACGGGCAAATTGCCGTGACCGAATCCGAGGACTTTGCTCTTTGGAAGCCACAGGACTACCCACACGTTGACGAGTTTCAAGAAATCGTGGCAACGCAAGAAAGGGTGTCGAAGACCAATATCATCCGCATCCCCTATCGCGATTTGGAGAACCTCTTGGCAAAGAAAATGCGTGCCGACCAAAACAATGCTTGGGAACGTGACAACTTCATCGCATCGGGTGCCAGCATCACCAACAGAGCAGAACCCATCGAAGCGACACTCACTGTGAACTGGGACAATCGCAAGACCATTTCGCCCAACCTCATGGGCATCTTCTTCGAGGACATCAGCTATGCCGCTGACGGAGGTCTGTATGCAGAGCTCATCCAGAACCGCGACTTCGAATATACGGCTGATGACCGCCGCGAATGGAATGCACAAACAGCATGGAGATTGGAAGGCGACGGCACCATCTGGAGCATCGAGACCAAGGCGCCCATCCACAAGAACAATGCCCACTATGCCAACCTCAAAACCACCCAAGCGGGTGCCAAACTCATCAATGAAGGATGGGACGGAATTACCCTTCAGAAGGGTAAGAAATACGACCTCTCTCTCTTCACAAAGGGTGCAGGTTCCCTTCGTGTCAGCCTCGTGGAAAATGGCGTCGCCATTGCTTCTGCCACCTTCAAGGCAACCAAGGAATGGAAGCAACAAAAGAAAACAATAACTCCCTCTGTATCATCTGATAAGGCAGAATTGGTGATAGAGCCGCTTGAAGCCAGCAATATCGACCTCGACTTCATTTCCCTCTTCCCACAAGAGACTTTCAGGAACCGTCCCAACGGACTCCGCAAAGACCTTGCCGAAGTGATTGCAGACCTCCAGCCACGCTTTGTCCGCTTCCCTGGAGGATGTGCCACTCATGGTCAGGGCATTGACAACATCTACCATTGGCAAGCCACCGTAGGCGACCTTTGGGAACGTGAGCCAGCCATGAACATCTGGAGCTATCACCAGACACGAGGATTGGGTTTCCATGAGTATTTCCAGTTCTGCGAAGACATCGGTGCTGAACCACTTCCTGTGTTGGCAGCAGGTGTGCCTTGTCAGAACTCGTGGAAAGGTGGAGCCGGTCAGCAGGGCGGCATTCCTTTCGAGGCAGATCTGAATGGCAAACCATCGCCCTACACTTACATGGGTAAGCCCCTCACGATGGAGAGCTATCTGCAGGAGCTGCTCGACCTCATCGAATGGGCTAACGGCGATACCAAGACTTCCGAACTGGCTAAGATTCGTGCGAAGGCTGGACATCCCAGGCCCTTCAACCTCAAGTATCTCGGCATCGGCAACGAAGACCTCATCGGTGAGACCTTCCTCAAGCGTTACCGTTTCCTCATCGACGGCATCCGCAAGGTACATCCAGAAATTACCATTGTTGGCACAGTGGGTCCATTCTGGGAGGGCAGCGACTACGAATATGGTTGGCGTGAGGCAAAGGCAAAGAACATCCCCATCGTGGATGAGCACTACTACAACAGCATCAACTGGTACTTCCACCATCGCGACTTCTACGACACCTACGGCCGCAACGGCACCAAAGTCTATCTGGGTGAATGGGCATCGAAAGGGAACAACGTGATCAACGCCCTCATTGAGGCGGCTTATCTGACCAACGTGGAGAGAAACGCCGACGTGGTGGTGATGTCCTCCTATGCGCCACTGCTTGCCAAAGAAGGGCACACCAACTGGAACCCCGACCTCATCTACTTCAACAACAAGGAGGTGAAGCCTACAGCCAACTACTATGTACAGCGTGCCTTTGGACAGAACAGCGGTGACGAGTACATCTATGCCGACCTGCAAGTGAATGGCGGCAATGAGGTACGTGAACGTCTGGATTATTCAGTCGTGAAAGACAGCCAGACAGGTGACCTCATCATCAAGGTGGTCAGCCTTCTGCCTAAGGTGGCAAAGACGAAAATCGACCTCGGCGAAGAGGCTCTGAAGGGTTACAACCTCCTTGCCACCCAGACGCTGATGTCCATCGATAGTGCGCCTGACCGTCAGCGAGACTGGGGACAAAACATCAGCCTCCCCCTCAATGTGGACAGCCAGTTTACCCTCGACGTACCCCCCTACTCTCTTTCCATCATTCGAATCAAAACAAATTCAGTCCATTAGTCACAATAAGATAAAAACATGAAAATCGTAGCCATTCTACTCATCTCGCTGTTCATCAGCCAATGTGCAAATTCTCAGGGGAAAAGCACCAACAAAAGCCTTTTCCACCCTACCGACAAGAACATCCAGTACATCGGACGCATCGAGGACTCTGACCCTGATCACCCCGTGTTCACTTATCCTGGCGTGCAGATACGCACAGGATTCACAGGCACCTCGCTCGAGATGATGTGCAAGCTCCACAGCGGCTACTTTATGGCAGAGATTGACGGTGGTGAACCTTTCAAGGTTTCCTTCCTCGGAAACACCATCGTGAAACTTGCAAGCGGATTGAAAGACGGCACCCATCAGGCCATCGTCACCTACATCGGCGAAGGTTACGAGACGCTACCTGAGTTTCATGGCTTCTTTGTCGATAAGGGAAAGACCCTCGCCCCAGCCACTCCTCTGCCCACACACAAGATAGAGTTCATCGGCAATTCCATCACCTGCGGCTACGGCATCGAATCCAAATCCGAAGCTGAACACTATGAGGACAAGACAGCCAACTTCTACTACACTTATGCTGCCCGTACAGCTCGCAACCTAAATGCCCAGGCAGTCGTTGTGGCACGTAGCGGCATCGGTGTCTATCGCAGTTATAATGGTCCGAGAACAGGCGACAAGGTGACCATGAACACCGAGTACCCCAACACTTTATTATATAATGATAAGTACAAGTGGGACTTCTCTCGCTACACCCCCGACCTTGTCTGCATCAACCTTGGCACCAACGACACCTCCACGATAGGTGCAGATTCTCTCCTTCTCCTCAACGGATTCAAGAAACTCTATCACCAAGTCCGTTCCCACTACCCCAAGGCTAAAATTGTATTCCTCTGCGGATGCATGATGTCTGGTGACCAACTTCGCTCTGCACAGCAAGCCCTCGAAACAACCACCGAGTATGCCCATCAGCAAGGCGACTCAGAGGTCTATCGTTTCGACTTCACGCCACACGACGGAAGCCTCGGCTATGGTGGCGACTGGCATCCTTCCATGCGCCAACACGAAAAAATGGCAAACGAGCTCACCCCTTTCCTGAAGCAACTCATGAAGTGGTGATAAACTTGTGTAGTGAAAAAAGGGAAGGATTGGCTATAACATAGCCAAAAATTCATCCTCGGAAACAATCGGCACGCCCAGACTTTGAGCCTTCTCCAACTTGGAAGGTCCCATGTTGTCACCTGCAAGGATGAAGGTGGTTTTCTTGGAGATGCTGCCTACATTCTTACCACCGTTCTGTTCGATGATGGTTTTGTATTCGTCTCGAGAATGGTGCTGGAACACGCCTGAAATGACAATGCTTTTGCCTGCCAACTTGTCGGTTTGTCCTGAGAGCTGCTCTTCGGAGAGTTGCATCTGCACCCCATAACCAGCCAACTTATCTACTATCTCAGCATTCTGGGGCTCTTGGAAGTATTTCACGACGGATTCAGCAATCACCTGCCCCACTCCATCAACTTCCATCAACTGTTCAACTGTTGCATTTCTCAAGGCACCCATCGACTTGAAGTGACGAGCAATCAACTTGGCAGTCGTTTCGCCCACAAAGCGGATGCCAATGGCAAAGACTACACGCTCAAAAGGCACTTGCAAGGTCGATTTCACACCATCTACAACCTTCTGCGCCGATTTCACACGCGTTCTGTTGACACCACAAATGTCAGCTATAGTCAATTTGTAGAGGTCTGAAATATCATGAATCAAGCCACGTTGGTAGTAATCATCCACCGTCTCAGGGCCAAGACTATCGATATTCATCGCCTTGCGAGAGATGAAGTGTTCGATGCGCCCCTTGATTTGTGGTGGACAAGCGCTATCATTGGGACAATAATGTGCAGCTTCTCCTTCGAAACGAACCAATTCTGCCCCACATTCAGGACAGGTCTTGATGAATTGCACCTTCTGCAAACCAGGTTGTCGCTGATCTTTATCCACCCCCACGACCTTGGGAATAATCTCGCCACCCTTCTCCACATAGACCATATCGCCGATGTGAAGGTCAAGTTCTTCCATCACATCTGCATTGTGGAGCGAAGCACGTTTCACGATTGTACCAGCCAACTGCACTGGATTCATGTTGGCCACAGGGGTCACAGCACCTGTTCTGCCCACTTGATA
>JAGAAZ010000065.1 GCA_017614895.1 Bacteroidaceae bacterium
AAAAACAAGAATTGGATAGACTTATATAAAGTCATTTTTTCAAAAGCAACCTGCGAGCATGCAGGAACGCCTGATAGAAATGGAAAATATCGAGTCTTTTCCACAATGAAGATATTAAAGCCGAATGAGATTTGTACACAAAGTTATCTTGTTGGTGGCGTATTTGAGAATGTTGAAGAAGCGACAAATTACCTTACATATCTCAAAACAAAATTTGTACGTGGCTTAATACTTCCAACATTAACCTCACAAGATTTGTCTGCTGATAAATTCATGTTTGTCCCCCTCCAAGATTTCACCAAACCTTGGACAGACGAAGAACTCTATGCCAAATACCACTTAGGTAACGAAGAAATTCAATTCATCGAGTCGATGATAAAACCAATGGAATAAAAAACTTCTACAAATATTTGGAGGTATCGAAAATAATACCTATTTTTGCGGCGTAATGACAATCAAAAGAATAGTTTTATGCCAGAGGTATTTAGATTTTTCGGTTTTTCTTTCTTCTTTTTCAGCAGAGAGCATGAGCCTGTGCATGTACATGTTGAGGGAAATGGTGGAATAGCGAAGTTCACATGGAACGGAACAGAGTTTGAGCTGAATGAGAAGCAAGGAATTAAAGCAAATGACTTCAAAAAGATAAAAAGAGTGATAGACGAGAATGCCGATATAATCATGAAGCGCTGGAAGGAATATTTTGATAATTAAATGAAGGTATGTCTATGAAAATTAAGGAAATCTGGTTCGATGCCGACTACATTTGGGGCAGAGACGAAGCAGGAAAGGAATATAAGCAGTCATTGCTTTGGTATCCAAAGTTGCGAGCTGCATCAGCAGAACAGCGAAATCAATATACTTTGGGTGCTATTGGCATTCATTGGCGTGAATTGGACGAGGACATCAGCTTCGAGAGTTTTGAGTACGAGGATGCAGAACCAAGTGCCATGCAGCGATTCTTTCTGACACATAAGGAGATAAACGTTGCGGAGTTTGCCCGTTCTATGGACATGAATCCGACATTGCTTCGGAATTACATCAATGGATTCAAAAAACCTTCCAAGGAACGTGAACAAGAAATATTGAACCACATCAAAAAATTGGGTGAAGACATGATACAGGCATCATGCTATTCGTATAAGCCTGACGATGAGTTCGAACCGATGTTGGTGGCTGAACCATAAGCCAAAATCCTTTCACTGCTTGAAAGAGTATATCAAGGACTGATCGTTTGATTCAACGTAGAAAATGATGACAAGCTGGGGTCGCGAATCGCGACGTCAGGTCATGTCCATATTCGAAGATAGCGAAGACAAGAGCTCTGCCCAGCCAAGCATTACGGCTTTACTAGAGAAAAACTCGACTTCATCATCAACTACGACATCAAGTATCGAATGGGTGATGAGTTAGATAATAATAGCGAGTAAATTTTTGATGGCAATATGGGAAAATGTTGCGCATAAAACGCTTTTTTGCCAAAAGAATTGGTTATTCGCAACAATGTTAGCAGAAAAGTTGGGTGAAAGAGTGAGATTTTCCGCAAAAAGCTTGTTTTATTAAATCATATTTTATACTTTTGTGGCGATTTATTAAGTAAGATTTTACAAAACAGCACTTTTAGACAGATGAGCATAACAAGAAATACGTTGAAGCAGGTGATGCTTGACAACCAGAAGGATGTGGAGCAGTATAACATCTTTCCTCGTCATTACGACCTCTACAGTTTTCCGCTGATGATATTCGTGGGAGTCAGACGTTCCGGCAAGTCTTTCCTCCTCTTCCAAAAAATGCGGCAGTTGTTGGCTGACGGCAAGGGGTGGGACGAAATGCTCTATCTGGACTTTGAGGATACCCGCTTAGAGGGATTCTCTGCTGATGACTTCAACCTGATACTCGAGTGCCATCAGGAGATGTACGGAAAACGCCCCATGCTGTTTCTTGATGAAATTCAGAATGTGGATGGTTGGCAGAAGTTCGCCCGCAACCTGGCTGACAAGAAATACAGCGTGTTCATAACGGGTTCGAATGCCAAGATGCTGTCGAAGGAAATCATGGCGGCATTAGGTGGCCGCTACCTGCCAGTAGAAGTCTATCCCTTTAGTTTCAAGGAATACCTGTCTTATACTGGTGTGGACTACGACGACTTGGCCCTGATGGCTACAGAATCAAAGGCCAGATTTATGAAGGCATACGATGAGTACTTTACTTGGGGAGGTTTGCCAGAGTCAATCAACCTGCCAGTGAAGCGAAACTATCTGTCGAGTGTATTCCAAAAGATATACCTTGGTGACATCGTACAGCGCAATGGAATCTCCAATCCACGTCTGCTTCAGTTGATGATTAAGAAGATGGCTGAAAGCGTGATGCAGCCTGTGTCATACAATCGCATCTCTAAGATCCTCTCAAGTGTGTCGGGCAAGATTAGCGTTCCTACGGTATCAAACTATATTAGTTTTTCCGAGGATGCGTGGTTGCTACTTCGCCTGAGGAATATCGCGTCATCATTCAGCAAAAAGGAAAGCATCTGCAAATATTATTTCATTGACAATGGTCTGCTGACATTGCAATTGTTGGGCGCAGATACCATCCTGCTTGAAAACGTGGTAGCCCTATCTCTGTTTCGCAAGTATGAACACGACGAGGACAATGAGCGGGTATTCTTCTATAATGTGAATGTTGAGGTGGATTTCTATGTACCGGAGGACGAACTGGCCATACAAGTATCGTATTCAATAGCCGATCCGGAAACAGAGAAACGGGAGAAAGAACCATTGGAGAAACTTCCCAATGTGCATCCTTGTCGTAGGCGCATCATCATCACTTACGACGAAGAAGGCACACTGACCGATAAACATGGCACCATAGAGGTGATTCCATGCTGGAAATGGCTGCTGGAAATTGACCATGAATCTGAAAAAGGTAAAAAAGTAAATTGGTAAATTGGTAAATTTTTGTTTTTCGGGGTGTGATATGCCATTTTTGTCGCCCCATTCAGCAACACGAAGATGGTGAAGACATGATTCAGGCAATAAAAGAAAAGTACGCCCACACATGGACGTACTTTTTTGTCATGAATACGAAGCCTTAGAACGAATGAAGGGCAAGATTGGCTGTCGGGAGAGAGCTCTTGATGCTGAGTTGTACCTTTCCCTTTGTTTGGGCACTACGCACGACGAGCAGGGCACGGCCTTTCCATGTGGTGACATGGGACGAAGTGTAAGGTTCTGTGTCCTTAAGGTCGGCTGAGGCGAAGGCTAAGAGCTGACCTGCACCTTTGACGATGGCATCACAGGCAATGGCAGCTTCAGGACATACGTTTCCCTTGCTATCAACCACCTCGACAGTCACGTAGATCAAGTCCTGACCATCCGACTGCATTGCCCTCTTGTCTGGCGTCAGACGGAGGCGGGCAGGCTCTCCAGCCGTGCTGAGAGTTTTAATGCGTCCCCAACAAGTTTCAGCACGTAGTGTTCCTGCTTCGTAAGGCACAGTAAAGACGGCTTTGAACTCAGTGCTTTTGTTGATATTCTTGGTACCGATGAGCTTGTCGTTGAGGTAGAGCTTAACTTGTGGATCCTTCGTATAGACTTCCACTTCAATAGGTTTTCCTTCCCAACCTCTCCAAGTCCAAGACTCCCATGTAGGCCAAACACTCCAAGCGGTCTGATGAATCTTTCCGCGATAGCCATCGGGTTCCTTCACGGCCAAATATAGACCATCATCTTCTATTGGTGTGGAACTCATCTGGCCATCCTTCCATTCGTACTCTGGCATATTCCGGGTGTTCCACAACATCTCACGATAGTGACTGATGGGCTTGCGCCAACCAGTGATATCCACATCGCCACAATAGGCACCATGCCAGTCGGGCTGTCCGCCATCGACATAGTGTTCACCAGGGCGTTCACCTTGATAATAGTAACGTCCGATGCCCGACTCGCCCAAGTAGTCAAGACCCGTCCAGACGATGTCGCCCACAACGTAGGGGTAGTCCTGCACCAATGCCCAATTCTTGAAGGCATCACGTGGATAGCTCTCCGTCTGCCACATTACACGTTTGGGGTCACGCTGATGGTCAGAGGCGTGCTTATGAATCATGTAGTTGTAGCCACCTATGTCGAGCACTTCGAAGTGCGGGTCGAAGATTTCCCAGTCGCTGTCCCATGCGCAGAGGGCTTCAGTGACGGGGCGTGTCTGGTCTTTCTCAAGGATGGCTGCCTTCAGTTGTCGGGCTGTATAAACCACCCGGATGTCTTTACGCTCGATGACCTCATTGCCAATGCTCCACGAAATGATACAAGGATGATTGCGATCACGCATCACCATCGCATGGATGTCTTCACGATAGCAGGAGTCGATGAGGGTGGAATAGTCGTAAGTGGTCTTGGCTGTGCGCCAGCCATCGAATGCCTCGCCAATCACCAGCATACCCAACGAGTCGCAGGCATCGAGGAAGGCACGAGTGGTGGGATTGTGCGAGGTGCGGATCAGGTTGAATCCAGCCTCCTTCATCAGTCGCACTTTCCGAATCTCAGCAGCATCGAATGCCATCGCACCCAGCACACCATCATCGTGATGTACACAGGCACCATTGATGAGCACTGGCTTGCCATTGAGCACAAAACCCTTCTCTGTATCGAACGAGAAGGTGCGGACACCATGCTTCACGGATTTTTTATCAATGACTGCACCACCCTCCTTCAGCTCCACATCAGTGGTGTAAAGGAAAGGATTCTCTGGCGACCAAAGTTGTGGGTCTTTGATGGTATAAGTCGTAGTGACCGCCTTGGTCCCATGAGCAGGAACTGTCACCATCATCTGACGACTGCCAATCACCACAGTAGCATTACGTTGCTGATCAGAGGCATTCTCCACTGCCACCTCCACCATCACGGTCGCTTTCCCGTCTGCCACCTCATGCGTGGTGACAAACACACCATTCTCAGCAATATGCAGCAGGGGCATGGTCTGCAACCACACATGGCGATAGATGCCCGAACCTGAGTACCAACGGCAATTAGGTTGTTCGCTGTTGTTCACCTTCACCACTACCTCGTTCGACCGCTTATCCTTATTTAAATAAGGTGTCACATCGATGGTGAAAGGTGTGTAGCCATAGGCATGTTGCCCTGCCTTTTGTCCATTGATGAAAACCTCTGCCTTCTGATAGACACCCTCAAAGTGAAGTTTCACCAGTTGATTCTTCAACGCTGAAGGCTCAAGCTTCAATTCTTTTTTGTACTCACCTTTGCCAGCAGCATACCAACCACCACCTGTACCAGTAGCTCCTGTGGCAGGATCTGGTTTGGTGTAGATATCCCAGTCATGAGGCAGATTCACGATGGAGGTTTTGCCCTCATGGCTAAATGTCCAACCGTCGTCAAACAGCGTCTGACGTGTCACTCCATAGCCCAATTCGCCTATCCTTGGTGTTTGTGCAGCGAGTCCTATGGTCAGCAAAAATGCGAAAAAAGAAGAAAAAAGTCTCATTATTGAATGTTTTATATTTGAAAATTCTGCGTACAAAGTTACATAAATATTTCAAGAGAGAGGGTAAATAACACTATAATTGTTTCTATTTATGTTCCGTTTTGTTTCCAAAACACCCTTTTCGGAGCACAAAAACCTCTTTTTCATAATCATGTTACACATTCTTTCAATTTTGTTACCTATATAGAAAAACAGGGGTGGTGACATTTAAAGAAGCAATTGAAACATTAGATGAAACGCACGTTGTGAAAAGTCCGTAACTTTGTACCAGAAAAAGTTAGTAAAGCATAAATAGGTTAATAATTAGTTAGTTAGTTAATTAGTCAAGAAAGCCGTTCTTCGTGAGAAGAGCGGCTTTTCTGTTTGTTAGTTTTTATTCCTCCGCTTCATGCTGTTTCACCCATTCAGATGGGGTGAGTCCATAGAGGGACTTGAAGCTGGTGGAGAAGGCAGAGAGGGACTTGAAGCCTGTGGCCACGCTGACACCCGTGATGTCGTAGTTCTTGTCAGCCAAAAGACGTGCCGCCTCTTTCAAACGCACGTACTTGACGAAGTCACGTGGCGACTGTCCTGTCAAATCCTTCATCTTGCGATAGAAATGCACACGACTGATACCCACCTTGTCCGCCACCACTTCGACAGACAGCTCTGGGTTGTCCATATTCTCATTGATAACCTTCATCACACGTTTCATCAGGTTCTCGTCTGGCGATTCCATCTCCACCTTGTCAATCTGCTCCTGCTGCTTGTCGCCATGATACTTGCCCTGAAGGAGCTGGCGTGATTTCATCAACTGCAGGATGGTGGTACGAAGCACATCAATGTTGAAAGGCTTTGACACGTATGCATCAGCTCCATTGGAGATGCCCATAATACGGTCGGCATCGCTGCCCAATGCAGTCACCAGTACCACTGGAATATGGTTGGTGGTGAAGTTAGCTTTCAGTTTCTGACACAAGGTCATGCCATCCATCACGGGCATCATGACATCGCTGATGACAATATCGACCTTGCCCTGATGTGACACGATGTAATCCCACGCCTCTTGTCCGTTGGCACATGCCTGCACCACCAAATCTGAAGAAAGCTCTCCCTGCACATACTGACGTATCGCCTCATCGTCCTCCACCAGCAGGGCATGTTTCCGATGCGTGTCTGCAGGTTTCTCATAGTTGAACAAAGACGTCGTGTTCGGCTCTTCCACCTCTGCCGTTTCCGTCACCTCCTGCAAGGACTCCTGCTGGATGACCCTCAGCGATTCATCACCCACTGGCATATTCACCACAAACAAGGTTCCCTTGCCCTCAGGATTATCCTCAATGGTGATGGTTCCCTTGTGCAGACGTACTAGCAAGGAGGTCAGGTTCAGTCCGATGCCCGTACCCATGTAACCATTTTGATGCTGGGCAGAATAGAAGCGTTCAAAGACCTTCTGCTTCTCCTCGTCAGGAATGCCCACACCCGAGTCTGTCACCTTCACTTCAAAGTCTGTGCCCTTATCCTTCAACTGCAAGGTAATCTTTCCACCATCAGGCGTGAACTTGAAGGCGTTCGACAGGAGGTTCATCACAATCTTGTCCATATTGTCGGGATCCACATACACCTGCAGCCTATCTACATCATGCACAAATTCATATTGGATATTGCGACTCTGTGCATTGGTGGCAAACACATCATAGATGTTCTGCATGAAGTCCACCAGTTCAACAGGATGATAATCCAGCAGGAACTTGCCCTGTTCAATCTTACGCACATCCATCATCTGGTTAATCAATCGAAGGATACGCTTCGAATTCTCTTTCATCAACTGGTAGTTGCGCTGCCTCTCAGGATCTTTGTCACCACCTATCAGTTTCTCCAACGGAGTCAGAATCAGCGTCATTGGCGTGCGAATTTCGTGGCTGATGTTCATGAAGAACTGCATACGCGCCTCGTTCAGTTCGTGTTGCTGACGATTGCGTGCCATGATGCGACGCAATCTGACTTGACGCATCACATATTCATAGGCAAACCAACATAGCGCAAGGAACAAGAGGAAATAGGCTATCTTTGCCCACACAGAGGAATACCAAGCAGGATGGATGGTGACAACAAACTCGCGTTCCTCACTCATGGTTCCCATTGCCAAAGCACGCACCTTGATATGATAGACACCTGGAGACAAATTGGCAAAGACGATACGTGGGTTATTGCCACCTTGATTTCCCCACTCACCACCATTCACACTATACTCATAAGTCACATGCTGATTGTTCAATTCGATCACATCCAGTTCCAAAGTGAACTGATTGTCTGTATGACACAAATCCAATCGTGCACAATCATCCACCACGCCCTGCAACATCTCATAACTGCCCGACATATCACCCTTATGCACTGTCTTGCCATCCACCAGCACATCCACCAGGCGCAAATGCAAACGATGTCCACCATTTCGCCATCTCTCCATTCCTTTCGTGTCAAAATAGGTCAAGCCGCTAATGCCACCAAAGTAAATCTTTCCATCCATCGACAACACAGCACCACGACAGAATTCATTGTCCTGCAAGCCGTCGTCAGCATAGAAATTGGCAAAATGTTCTGTTCCAACATCCATACAAGAAAGTCCCATAATGGTGCCAATCCACAACTGACGGTCAGCGAGACATAACGACTCAATTCCATTAACAGGCAAATCACTATTTTCCTTCGTGTAGGTGTAAGTGACCAGGCTCTCCACATCCATGCGGACAAGTCCACTATTGGTGGCAATCCAAACGGTGCTCTTATCGGCAGAAACGGCAAAATGACGCACAGCGAGACCTCCCAACAGATTGGTGCTCTCCTTCTTGATAATGCCATTCTTTTCCAAGTGACAGATGGTCAATCCACCTGATGTGCCCACAAACAGTTTGTCACCCAGAGGCATGACTGCATAAGTGTAGGCATTTCCAATGATGCGCCTTCCCTCATTGCCCTGGGACCAATCGGGAGTATAGTGAATATACTTTCCTGTTGCGTAATTGTAATAGAAGATTCCATTGCCCACCGTTGCAATCCAATAGCACCCCTGCTCTTCTGCCGGCTCAATGTCGAATATAAGACTGATGTCAGAAGTCAACAATGAGAAATGTCCTCCTGACATCTTCCACAATCCACCCATGAATGTGCCTAACAACACGGTGGAAGCATCCACATTGCACGCAGAAGTGAAGGCACGAGGCATCTCGGGATTAGTTTCCTTGCCCCAATGGGTGGAAGAAGTTCCGTCGGCAGACAATTGATACAAACCATCATTGTCCACCACCACCCATACTTTGTTGTTAGGAGCCTTTGCCACAGCAAAAACGGCATTGGTGCCAATGGTGTTCTTGGTGATGGAATGTTGTCCCACATACTCAAACGCCGACTGGCTCACAGGCTTCATCATCACACCCTTCCAGTAGATGCCCACCCACACATTGCCATAAGAGTCGCAGATGGCATCCTTCACGTTGCTGGTTGCCAAATCGAAATCACTCACCTTAATGGTACTCAGCGTCACCTTTCCAGTCATTTCATCATACACACGCAAACCGCCACCATCCGTACAAATGAACATACGTCCATCTGTCCATGCGTTGAAGCCATAGACAGCTCCTCCTAAATCAGCCCCAGTAGCCACCTGACGGAACTGGTCTGCCGCTTGATCATAATAGTACAGGCCATCATCGATGCTGACAGCATATAGTTTTCCAGAGGAACTTTGGCAGATTTTCTTGACGTTTCGTGCTTCATCATAAACTTTCAGGTTGCCCTTCTGAGTTTTACGATACACCTGTCCCCTTGCATTCACCAGCCACAGGTTATGTTTGGTGTCTTCAAAGAATTGAATGGGGATGGCATTGTTGGTCACCGCCAGACGTTTGGTCAGCCGCCTGAACACCATCGAACCATCTTTTGCGACCTCCAGTTCACCATGTCCACCAGCAGTCAGACACATCATAAAACGCTTCTCGCCAATATGGGCAATGCTGACAACACGGGCCGCAACGGTATCTCCCGATTCTGAAATAATGGGGATCTTGGTGAATTTATCCGTTTCGTAATCGTACATCTGCACACCACTGTTGGTTCCCACAAAAAGATGATTTCGGTCATACTCCATTACGCAGGTGCTCTCATCGTGCAACAACGATGCTGGATTTCCATCCTCATGGCGATAGACATTCATCTTCACGCCATCATAACGGCTCAAGCCGCTCAGTGTCGTAATCCAGATATTGTGGCGACTATCTTCATAAATATTACGGACGCCAGAATTGGATAGTCCTTTCTTTGAATCAAAGAACAAAACATTCTGGGCATTCAACCCAAGTGCGCTCCAAAAGGAGAGCAGAATTGTTAGTATAAAGATTCTCATCAGCTAGTTTGTCAAGTTTAGTATTCAGTATCAGTAGTACTTATTTCAGGTGCAAAGATAATACTTTTTAATTGATAATTGACAATTGACAATTGACAATTTTACTGTTCAGATAAAAAAAGTAGAAAAAACAGAGGGCTGTACCGATATACGATACAGCCCCCACGTTTGTTTTATAGTTAATTCCGAAGGAATTGTTTACTTAGCATTCTGCATGAACTTCTTACCTGCAGCATTGATGACGATACCACTGTAGTTAGCATCTACCTGCTGACCTGCGAGGTTGTAGAGAACACCCACCTTCTTAGCAGAAGCATTTTCAACTGCAATAATCTCAGTTGCAATGTCCTTAGCAAGATCCTCAGCAGCCTTCTTGTAATCGTAACCCTCAAGAGGATTAGTGAAGTAGAGAACAGCGTCTCTTACCCAAGTGTTGGTATCCCAGTAGTTTGCAGGTACGTAAGCACCAAGCTCATCATCCCAGTCATGACCAGAAGCCTTGCCAGAAGTGTAATGCTCAACAGCACCGATAGTGAGTTTCTGACCATCCTTGATCTTAATGCCAGGGTTGTTAGTAGCATATCCATTCGTGTTGTATGCACCTACAGAGAATGGAACCATGATAGGAGCCTCATCATCCACCTGAGCGAAGATGTACTTATCCCAAATGCCTGTTTCATCGTTCTGAGCGTTGAAGTAACCATAGTTACCATCAGCATCAGCATTGTTCTTAGCAGCTGTACGAGTCTGAATGTTCACCATATATTCACCAGCAGGGATATTCTCAATCACCTGATAGAACTTGTATTCAGCACCCTGGCCATAACCATTGAGAGAAGCAGTAACGGCTGGGTTGTCAGCAGTAGCTGCAGCTGTCATCTTACCAGAACCAGTGTTTTCAACTGTTTCGCCCTCATCGTTAGTTGTTTCATACGTCAAAGGTTCGAATGTCCAACCAGCGAAATCAACTGTGTTGGCATCAGTATTGGTTGTATAGAAGTTCGGATTTCTCACGTAACCTGAAGCCTTGATACCAGAGAGGAGGAGCTTGTGACCTTCAGCGTCGTGAGTAGCCACAGATTCTGGATCCATTTCGTCGAAGTCTTCATCAACAGCAGAGCTGTACTCCTTCTTCTTCAGAGGCTCGAGGTCAACACCATCAGCAATAGCCTGATAGAGAGCAAGGGTAATCTTCTTGTTAGCAGCATCGATATCAGGAGTAGCATCAGATGCAAGCTCGTCCAGTGCGTCAAGAACCTCGTCGTCAACAAGCACCTTAACACCCAGTTCAGCAGCCTGAGCAGCACGATAAGTCAGAATGTCAACAACAGACTTGATGTTGTTCAAGATAGCAGGAACGCCATCCACATCCTTAGAAGCAGCTGCGAGTTCTTCGTCAGAGAAGTTCGTTGGATTAACACCATCATACTTCTTGATGATAGCCTCTGCGTCCTTCACCTTATCATTAGTCTTATACTTACCTTCGAGTGTCTCGAGAGAATTCTTAGCATCTTCATAGTTCTTCACGAAGTTGTCATAGTTAGTCTTGCGCTCAGCAAACTTCTGACTTGCAGCATTCAGTTCCTTCACCATGTCATCCACAGCCTGAGGATTAGTGAATGTGCCTTCCTTCGCCTTCTGAATAGTAGCAGCCAAACCATCCTTAGCAGTACCATTGTACTTCTCGTCTGCACCATTCAGGTTCATTTCTGCTGTTTCAATAGCGTCCTTCAGTTTCTTCAAAGCTGCAGCACCAGAAGAAGCTGGCTTAGAAGTAACAGAGAGAGAAGTGAGGATCCAGCACTGCCAACCAGAATTACCTTCAAATTCTACATAATAGTAACCTGGTTCAGAAACTGTGAATTCAAATTCAACAGGAAGCATTGCGTCATCAGTTGTGATTGTAGTACCCTCATGCAGAATCTTTGCATCTGGCACGATACCTGTTTCTTCAAAAATCACCTCAGGGGTTTCTCCATTTGGCTTGCAAACTCTTACTGCGTATGGATTAGCGTGATCTTCCCATGCACCATTGCGGAAGTTCAGAAGATAAGTACCTTCGTCCAACCAAAGAGCCTCATCCTTTGTATAACCATCACCAAGCTCCTCACCGTTAGCAGACTCAGCAGCATACTTACCATACTGGAGAAGACCCTGAGAACCGCCACGAGCACCCCAGTAGATACCATGGTTCACGTGATCCTGTGCACCCATGATACGTGGAGCACCAGAACCGCTGTAAGGTTCAGCAGCTGTACTCTGGCGTTCACCATTGTCACTTGTTCCACTGAATCCAACAGGAAGAGCATCCTGGCCATATCCAGTGAAGTCTGATTGGAATGCGATCACTTCGTCAGCGCTGCCCTGAGGCTCACCAATTTCGAAAGTAATAAT
>JAGAAZ010000066.1 GCA_017614895.1 Bacteroidaceae bacterium
GCTTCGATGTGCTTCATCACTACAGCAACCAGCTGTCGCAGCAAACCATCGACGCCACCCAAAAGTGGGCAGACGAAATGAGCAGTGTATGGGCACAATTTGCCCATACTGGCAATCCCAACATCTATGGAGCCGGCACATGGCATCCCTACACAAAGGAGAATGGTGAATTGATGGAGTTTGGCGGCACTGTAGCTCGCATCCACCACAACCACGACCGCAAACTGGAGGAAATCATCGACAGACACTGCTTCAAGCAGCTGGACGAATTCAGAAAGACGCACTAATAAAAAGAAGGCTTCACATCAAAAGTGAAGCCTTTCTCTTTATAATAGGAATCCCCTAATCTGCGTCTTTCAGTACTGGGAATTTGCGTCGGAACTCACGTAGTTTCTGCAAATCGAGTTCGACGGTGATGGCTGAATCCTCGTCCAATGGACAAGCTGCCACCGTGTTGCCATAGTGGTCAACCAGCAGGGTGCCACCACTGTAACGGCCACTTTCATCTTGACCAATGCGGTTCACACCAGCCACGTAGCACTGATTCTCGATGGCACGGGCATGAAGCAGGGTGTCCCATACTGCCAGACGTGAGGTAGGCCATGAAGCCACGTAGATGGCACAATCGTAGGGAATCTTCTCGTTGTTGCGAGAGAAGCAGGGGAAACGGAGGTCGTAGCACACCTGCAAGAGGAATCGGCAACCACGGAACTCCACCACCACACGCTCATCGCCTCGTGTATAGTAGCGTTGTTCATCTGCATAGGTGAAGAGATGATGCTTGTCGTATGAAATCACCTCACCATTAGGCTTGACGAAGTAGAAGCGGTTGTAGAAACGACCTTCCTCCTCAATCGCCACACTGCCACAAATGGCACCTTTCAGTTCAGCAGCCATCGACTTCATCCATTCCAACGAACTGCCATCCTTCTCGGCGATGCCCTCAGGATTGACCGAAAAGCCCGTAGAGAACATCTCAGGCAGGATGTAGAGGTCGCTCTTGTCGAGTCCCCAAAGAATTTCTGCTATCTTCTCTTGATTCGCAGCAGGATTACCCCACACGATGTCATTCTGCAACAAGGATATCTTCATTTACTTCTTCTTTTTCAAGTTCAACACAATACCTGCCACAATCAGCAGCAGGAGCACAACCAATGCCACGTAGGCAATAGTTTCTGTGACTTGGATGCTCTGAGGCTTGAAGGAGAGCACCACCTCATGCTTGCCAGAGGGTACGTTGAGGGCACGCAAGACATAGTTGGCACGACCCAATTCTGCTGGTTGCCCGTCGATGGTAGCTGTCCATCCTGGATAATACACCTCAGAGAACACGACCAATCCACCCTGATCGGACTCAATGTCATATTTCGCTTCGTTGGCTTCGTAGGAAGTCAATTTGACCGTACCCTCACCACCAGCCTTGAGGAAGCCGAAATCAGCCTTAGCCACCACAGCTGTGGTACGCAGATTGACTTTCGAAAGGGCATCCAATTCCTCATTCGCATTCGCTGCCCACTGGATGTCCGTCACAAACCAAGCGTTGCCAAATGCCGTCACGTTCTCCACAGGCATCTTCAACTCACCTTTCTCGCCAGCACCCAAAATGAACCAACGGGTGTTGAGCATGTTGATGACAGGGAAGAGGGAATCGGTGTTCACCACAGAGAGGTCGTAAATCGGGTATGGTGTCTGACGTTCCATCATTGTCAATGTGTCCATCGGAGCCTGACGCAATGCCTCATACACCTTGGGCATCTCAGGAGCAATATGCGCCTCAATGAGTTCCTGATAACGACGAAGTTTGGCAGCATGATAACCACCCACAGAACTGTAGAAGGCACTCGTGTTGTTGTCGTTGAAGGTGGATACTGTGAAGTTCAGCACACGATAGTCACGTCCTTCCCCACTCTGCTCGATGATGTAACGGTCGGCATCCGTCTTCTGAATACGTGCCACACCCTGTGGTTCTACAAACATATCATCGTGCAGGTAACGCTTGTTCACGCCCCACATATCAATCAGGCAAATCGCCAGCAATGCCACACTCAGTAGGCTCACCTGCATCGGTTTCACCTCAGCACCGTTCTTCTTTTTCGCATACCACCACATCGCAGCCACACCCAAGAGGATGAACAGGATGCTGCGCCAAGCATCAGCACTCACCATCGCTGCTCGCATGTCGGAGATGCTGCGAAGGATGTTCTGACCAAATCCCTCATCGAAATAACCTGCATCCACATACTGACGGACAGCGTCCTTGTCGCTGGTACTGAGACAATCATGCCCAAGTCCTGGCGCCATCACATAAATCAGACAGATGACCACCGTGAAGATGGTGGCTGCATAGAGTGGCTTCATCTTCGGATTCTCCACCCAAAGCTTCAAGCCCCACAAGGCAATGAAAGGCACCACAAATTCCACCACCACAAGGATACTTGCCACCGTTCGGAACTTGGAGTACATCGGCACATGGTCAATGAAAAAGTCTGTGAACGGCATAAAGTTATGACCCCAACTCAACAGCAACGTCAGAACGCCTGCCACAATGAGTGCCCACTTCAACGGGTTCTTATTTGGAATGATCAGCAAGCCCATCACGAAGAGCATACAAACCAAAGCACCCAGATAGACAGGACCGCTCGTGCCTGGCTGCTCACCCCAATACTGTGTGAACGCACCATAGATGCCCATCTGCTCCAGCTGACCGTCTGCCTTTTTCATGGCTGTCTTATTCATCGAGAGTGGCATACTCGCCCCACCCTTCACATCAGGAATGAGGAAGGTCAACGACTCGTCAATGCCATAACTCCAAGCCGTGATATAACTGCGTTCCAAACCACTATCCGTCTGGTCTGCCACCTTGCCCTGCTTCACCAACTCACTCTTTCCACGCATCGTGTCCTTCGAGTATTCGTAGGTATGGTAGAAAATCGAGGCATTCAAGCAAATGGCTATCACAGCTGCCAAAGCAATGCCTGCTGTCGCCTTACCAAAGGAAGCCAGTTCCTTCTCCTTGATGGCTTGTATCAGGTAGGCAATGACCATCAGGAGTTCGACCGTCAAGAAGTAATAGGACATCTGCACGTGGTTCGCCTGAATCTGCAAAGTGGCAAAGAGGGCTGTCACAATCGTACCCAACATGTACTTCTTCCGATAGCAAAGGGCGATACCTGCAATCGTAGGGGGTATGTATGCCAAAGCCATCACCTTCCAGATATGTCCAGCTGCAATGATGATGAAGAAATAGCTGCTGAATGCCCATACGACAGCACCTAAGGCTGCCATCCAATGACGGAAATCGAATGCCCTGAGCAGGATGTAGAAGCCCAGCATCGACACGAAGATGTACCACACGTAATCAGGGAACCACAGGTGATACGCCTTTTCCACAAATATCATCGGCTTCACGGAATCATACGACGGGGCGATCTGATAGGTCGGCATACCACCGAACAGGCTCGTCGTCCATCGAGGGGTCTCTCCATTGTGCGCATCACGATACGCATTGATTTCCACATTGATACCATCGTTCGCACCACTATCGTGCTGTTCCAATCGATAGCCCTTGCTCACAGGCGACATGAAATAAGCCCAAGCAATGGCAGCAAACAAGGCGACGCAATAGACGTCTGGCAAAATCTTCTTAAAATTGAATGTCATATATAAAGATGTATTGATTTCAGCGTGCAAAGGTAAGAAAAAGTCAACGTTCTAACATACTCACGTTCGGAAAAACTCAAATAAATTTGGTTTTTCTCTCACTTAATCGTACCTTTGCACCCAAAACAGAAAAACATTCATGGTAGAAAGAAAGGTTAGGGTGCGTTTTGCACCAAGTCCTACGGGACCTCTTCATATTGGCGGTGTACGCACTGCTCTCTATAATTATCTCTTCGCCAAGCAGCATGGCGGCGACTTGATCTTCCGCATTGAAGATACGGATTCAACCCGTTTTGTGCCTGGTGCAGAAGAGTACATCATCGAGGCATTCAACTGGTTGGGCATCAAGTTTGACGAGGGAGTCAGCTTTGGTGGCAATTATGGTCCCTATCGTCAGAGCGAACGCAGAGACATCTATAAGAAATATGTGCAGGTGCTGCTGGACAACGGCAAAGCCTACTATGCTTTCGACACCCCAGAGGAGCTGAACAAGAAGCGTGAGGAGGTGGAGAACTTCCAGTATGACGCTTCGACACGTGGTCAAATGCGCAATTCACTCACCTTGCCCAAGGAGGAAGTGGAGCGTATGATTGCCAATGGCGAACAGTACGTGGTGCGCTTCAAGATTGAACCTGGAAGGGATGTGCTGGTGGATGACCTCATTCGCGGCGAGGTGAAGATTAACTCTTCGATTCTTGACGACAAGGTGCTCTACAAGAGTGCTGACGAACTGCCCACCTATCACTTGGCGAACATTGTGGACGACCACCTGATGGAGGTCACTCATGTGATTCGTGGTGAAGAATGGTTGCCCTCTGCCCCACTCCACGTCCTGCTGTATGAGGCATTCGGATGGGCTGACACAATGCCACGTTTTGCTCACCTTCCACTGCTCCTGAAGCCTATCGGCAACGGCAAGCTCTCGAAGCGTGATGGTGACAAGCTGGGCTTCCCTGTGTTCCCACTTGAATGGCACGACCCCAAGAGTGGCGAAATCAGTTCAGGTTATCGTGAGAAGGGCTATCTGCCAGAAGCTGTGGTGAATTTCTTGGCACTCTTGGGTTGGAATCCAGGTAATGATCAGGAGTTGATGACCTTAGACGAAATGGTGAAGCTGTTCGACCTCTCGAAGTGCTCAAAGAATGGGGCGAAGTTTGACTATGTGAAGGCTGCTTGGTTCAATCACCAATATCTCATCCAGCGTCCTGACACAGATTGGTGTCCAGCCTTCGACAAGGTGCTGAAAGAGAACGGCATCGAGGCAACCACAGAGCAGGAGGCAGAAGTGGTGAGAATGATGAAACTGAAGGTCATCGAATATACGGATGGTCAGGGTAATAAGAAGAAGCGTAACATCTCCTTCCCATCTGACTTGTGGCCACTCACGAAGTTCTTCTTTGTGGCTCCTACGGAGTTTGACAAGGAGAACGACAAGTTCATCCGCAAGAACTGGAAAGAAACGACAGCTGATGAATTGCAGCAGATGATGAAGGTGCTGGAAGGCATCAACGACTGGAGCGTAGAAGGCCAGAAGGAAATCATCGACCCTTGGACAGAAGAGACGGGCATCAAACCTTGGAACGCTTGGCGTGTGGCTCTCGTCGGTACAGGACAAGGACCTGACATGTACGAACTCTCTGCTTTCTTGGGTAAGGAAGAAGTGATGAAGAGAATGAAATTTGCCATCGAAACACTCGGCTAATGTACACGATAGGATTATACCTCATGGTTTTGGGCATGATGATTGCCTCCATCTTCCACAAAAAAGCGAGGAAGATGGTTGTGGGCATCCCCCAAACGTATCTGTTATTGCGTCGTCACATCAAGAAGACCGACCGTGTGGTGTGGTTCCATGCTGCCTCGTTGGGTGAGTTTGAACAGGGACGGCCACTCATGGAACGGCTGCGTACAGAATGCCCAGAATACAAAATTCTGCTGACATTCTTCTCGCCTTCTGGCTATGAGGTGAGAAAGGATTACGAGGGAGCCGACTTGGTTTGTTACTTACCTTTCGACACACCAGGCAACGCCCTCTCCTTCCTGCGTTTGGCACATCCTGAGATTGCCATCTTCATCAAGTATGAATTTTGGCTGAACTATCTGCTCATTTGTCGTCGCAAAGGCATCAAGACGTATAGTGTAAGCAGTATCTTCCGTCCCAACCAGTACTTTTTCAAGTGGCATCTGTTCGGCAAATACCCTGCTCTCAAACCAATCCGTCAGTTCAACCATCTGTTTGTGCAGAATGAGAGTTCCAAGAAGCTGTTGGTGGAACATGGCATCACGAATGTGACGGTAGTGGGTGACACCCGACTGGATCGTGTGATTGCCATCAAGGATGCTGCTGCCCCACTCCCGTTGGTGGAACAATTTGCAGGTGACGCTCCTTGCTTCATCGCAGGCTCTTCATGGGGACCTGACGAGGAAATTTACATTCCATACTTCGCCAAGCACAAGGATTGGAAACTCATCATCGCTCCTCATGTCATCAGCGAATCGCACCTGAAGGACATTGAGAAGTTGCTGGAAGACAATGGTTTCAAATCCATCAGATATACAGAATTGGAGAAGGGTGAGCAGATGCCTGTCACTTCTGAAACTGAAGGACAAGCCCTCATCATCAACTGCTTTGGCAAACTCTCTTCCATCTATCGCTACGGCAAGGTGGCACTCGTGGGAGGCGGCTTTGGTGTGGGCATCCACAATGTACCAGAAGCAGCTGTGTATGGCATCCCCGTGCTCTTTGGACCTAACAACGAGAAGTTCCGTGAGGCACAGGCACTCAAGGCTTGCGGTGGTTCATTCGAATATCAAGATGATGCTTCCTTTGCTGCCCTGATGGACAACTTCATCAACAACCCCGAAGCGCTCCGGAAAGCAGGTGAAGCAGCAGGAGGTTACATCAACGCCAATGCTGGTGCTGCCGACAAATGCTTCAGCGCCATCTTTAAGAATTGAAAATTGAATTGGTAATACGGCTCGATTTCAATTTTCAACTTTCAATTTTCAATTTTCAATTCTAATGAAGTACACCGATCTTTTCATTGACTTCGATGACACCCTCTACGACACCCACGGCAATGCTATCATCGCTTTGGGAGAGTTGTATGAGTACCTGCATCTGGATCAGTACTTCGATAACCCCAATGTCTTCTACGACGACTACTGGAACACCAATATCCGTCTGTGGACACAATATGCCAAAGGAGAAATTGAACGCCGTTACCTCATCATCGAGCGTTTCCGGCATCCTTTGAGTTTAGGGAAAGGCCTCAACCCCACTGAGGATTATTGCCTCAAAGCCAGCGACAAGTTCCTGAGCCTTTGTGCCATCAAGTCAGGTTTGGTGGATGGTGCCAAAGAACTGATGGATTACCTGCACAACAAGGGTTATCGTATGCACATGTGCAGCAATGGGTTTCACGAAGTGCAATACAAGAAACTTCATTCCTGTGGACTTTTCGATCACTTCACCACCATCATCCTCAGCGAAGATGCTGGAGCCAACAAACCATCCCCACAATTCTTCGACTACGCCTTCCAGCAATCGGGTGCTTCCCCTGCAACAACCCTCATGATTGGCGACAACTTCAACACAGACATTCTGGGTGCCCAACAAACAGGGCTGGACACCATCTTCTTCAATCGATTTCCGGAATATCCAGCCCCTTCACCTGTTACCCATGAGGTGCATCACCTCAAGGACATCATGAGTATTCTCTGACAGAACGCTTCACTTTACCCACACCTTTGTCCCGTTCACAATATAGAAGCCGTTGGTGAGGCGTTTCACTTTTCTTCCTGTCACATCGTATGCTTGCAGTTGCTCCACATGTACATCTTTGAGTTGTACACCTTGTACGCCTGTAGGCACATCCACCTTCCGATAGGAGATGTAGGGTGCCAGATTCTTATTGACCGTGATACCATTGATGGTGCCTGAGCGATTATAATTCTTCATGCGCAATTCCACACGGTCGGCATACACATAAACCATCAGCGCCTGAACGATATTAGGCGTCTCCACAGGCATATCGCCTGGGTCAATCGTGTTGTAGTAGTAACGCATCGAACCCATGAAAGCTGAGAAGAAGCTGGGTTGAGCTGTTTCCTCCTTCACCTCATCTAGTTTCCACAAGGCATTTGTCTGCGAGGCATCCAGCGTGATCTTGCCATCCGTCACTGTCACAGCAAGTCCCACCAGACGATTGCTGTTCGTGGCAGGATAACCTTCGTTGGTCACAGCATAGAGTTTTGACTGGTCTTTGGCATTTTCTGCCACAATCACATAGACGGCACCTGATTCCAGCTTCGCCACCTTCTCTGCCACAATCCCTGTTTCATCTTTCTTCGTCACCTTGAAGAAATAGGTGGGATACTTATTGGCATTGGCTGAGAAACGACCACTGGAACTGGATATCATATAGTTGCCATTTGCCTCAGAGCCGCTGCCATTCACTCGTAAGGCAAAGATTCCTTGGGTGGCATCCATCACTTCCACTGTCGTGATGTTGGCATCATCCTGCGTGGACAAATTGACAGCATTGAAACCCAAATACTTACCCGTCACCTCGCTGCTGATATGCCATTTAGCATCTTTCTGAGGCGCTACATCAATCTCATCATTCTCAGGGTCTTGCGTAGGACCATCCACATGGGTTTCATCCGTTGTTGCAATCACATTACCATTCATGTCATAACGAGTGACACGCTGCGAGGTCTTGCGACGCGTATAGGCCTTATCGCCACCATGATCGTGACCATAAAGCATAATGAGATTGGGATATTTGCTCAACGTCTTCTTCAGCAACTTCTCCCCTGGCGATGAAGCCATGCCCTTCGAGGGTTCACGAATGCTGTTCGAATCGCTGAACGGAACATGAAGAGCAAAGAACACGGTCTTGTCAGGATTCTCTGCATAAATTTCCTCCAACTTATCAGCCACCCACTGGACAGATTCCTCTGAGTACACATAATTCCACGCACTCTGGAAGAAATTCTTTCCACAGTTCAGAATCACAAAATCGAAGCCGTTAATGACATAATGGTATGCCGCCAACAAGCTCATCGTGCCCAATTCGCCATTATCTGCATTCTCATAGAAAGCATCCTTCTCTGACAGCTCACCAATATCCTCCTTCATCGGAAAGGTATAGTAGTCGCCTGCATTATACGGTTTGGGGATATTATCCCAATTCGCCACCTCGTAATCATGGTTTCCTGTCACATACAACACAGGCGTTGATTCCTTTGACGGAAAAGCCTCACGTGTTCTTTGGGCGATGAGCGTCCTCACCTGCTTCCAGTTCTCGATAGGGATTGTCGCATCGCTGGTGCAGTCACCACCCAATAGCATCGCATCAATCTTCTCATCCCTCTTGATGAAAGCCAGCGTCCGAATGAAAGAGCCACGTAGGGCAATATCATTCAGATTCGCACAATCAATCAACGAACGCTCCGTGTGAACATCTGAAATGCACGCCAACGTCAACAGCGGCTTCTCTTCTTCAACACTTTGTGCATGAATGAACCCACCCAGCATCATCCATGCCACCAAAACAAACAAATAATTACGTCTCATGTTTCTACAGGTTTTAGCAAAGAATGCACAAAGATAGAGAAAACTATCCAAAACACCACCCTTCCTCCCCAAAATTCTTTCAACTTTTTGTAAGATTAAAATGAATGGGCACAAAAAAACGTGCAAATCAAAAAGACTTGCACGTTTTCTATGATAGATAATGTAGGTTTACTTGACCTCCTCGAAGTCTGCATCCTGAACGTCATCGGCTCCGTTGGATTGAGCGCCACCATTGTTTGGCTGAGCACCACCGTTGAAGGCATCGCCTGGGTTGAAGCCAGCGCCTGGACCTGCCTGACCTGCACCACCTGCTGCGTACATCTTCTGGGATGCTGCCTGCATAGCGTTGTTGAGACCTTCGATGGCTGCGTCAATCTGAGCTACATCGCCACTGTCCTTCGCTTTCTTGAGGGTTTCGACAGCAGCCTCGATGGCTGGCTTGTCTTCAGCTGGCAGTTTGTCACCATTATCCTTGATGAAGTTCTCTGTCTGGAAAATCATGCTGTCTGCCTGATTCACCTTGTCGATGCGCTCGCGCTCCTTCTTGTCGGCATCTGCGTTAGCTTCTGCCTCAGCCTTCATGCGCTCGATTTCCTCCTTAGAGAGACCTGAAGATGCTTCGATACGGATTTCCTGTTCCTTACCAGTAGCCTTATCCTTGGCAGACACCTTGAGGATACCGTTGGCGTCGATGTCGAAAGACACTTCGATCTGTGGAACACCACGACGTGCTGGTGCGATGCCTGTGAGGTTGAAGATACCAATCTGCTTGTTCTGGTTCGCCATTGGACGGTTACCCTGCAGCACGCGGATAGTCACTTCTGTCTGGTTGTCGGCAGCAGTTGAGAACACCTCTGTCTTCTTGCATGGGATGGTCGTGTTAGACTCAATCATGGTGGTCATCACCTGACCGAGTGTCTCGATACCCACATTCAGTGGAGTCACGTCGAGCAGCACGATGTCGCCCACACCTTCTTCCTTGTTGAGGATAGCACCCTGGATAGATGCACCCACAGCCACCACTTCGTCTGGGTTCACACCCTTTGATGGAGCCTTGCCGAAGTAGTTCTCCACGAGCTGCTGCACAGCTGGGATACGGCTTGAACCACCCACGAGGATCACCTCGTCAATGTCGGAGGTAGAGATGCCTGCATCCTTGATGGCTGCCTGGCAAGGAGCGAGACAAGCCTGGATGAGGTTGTGAGCCAATGACTCGAACTTAGCACGAGTCAAGGTCGTCACGAGGTGCTTTGGCACACCACCTGCTGCTGTGATGTAAGGCAGGTTGATTTCAGTAGAAGAGCTGCTTGAGAGTTCAATCTTAGCCTTCTCAGCTGCTTCCTTCAGACGCTGCATAGCCATTGGGTCGAGCGAGAGGTCAACACCTTCGTTGCTCTTGAAGTCGCTCACAAGCCAGTCGATAATCACCTGGTCGAAGTCGTCACCACCAAGGTGGGTATCACCATTCGTAGAGAGCACCTCGAACACGCCGCCACCAAACTCAAGGATAGAGATATCGAATGTACCACCACCAAGGTCGAACACAGCAATCTTCATGTCCTTGTTAGCCTTGTCGATACCGTATGCCAAAGCAGCTGCTGTAGGCTCGTTCACGATACGGCGAACATTGAGACCTGCAATCTGACCAGCCTCCTTGGTTGCCTGACGCTGAGAGTCAGAGAAGTAAGCAGGAACGGTGATGACAGCGTCTGTCACTTCCTGTCCGAGATAGTCCTCAGCCGTCTTCTTCATCTTCTGCAGAATGATGGCAGAGATTTCCTGTGGAGTGTATTTGCGACCCTCAATCTCCACACGAGGAGTGTTGTTGTCGCCCTTCACCACAGAGTAAGGTACACGTGCAATCTCCTTCTGCACTTGGTCATAGGTCTCACCCATGAAACGCTTGATGGAGAACACAGTGTTCTTTGGGTTCGTGATAGCCTGACGCTTGGCAGGGTCACCCACCTTACGCTCGCCATCCTTCACAAAACCTACTACTGAAGGAGTTGTGCGCTTGCCCTCAGAGTTTGCAATCACTACAGGCTCATTGCCTTCAAAGACCGATACACAAGAGTTAGTTGTACCAAGGTCAATACCAATAATCTTTCCCATAATCGTATTTGTTTTAGTTTTTATTCTTGTTAATATTAATAATGTGTGTCTCGCTCAGCGCATTGACTGGTCGCAGACGTTTCTTCATAAAGACAAAAGCCGTGCCAGCACTTTCATACTGACACGACTTTTCTTTCTGACTGACAATGTGGCATAACTAAAATGTCACATCACGCCATTTTTACGTATTATTTGTCATTCCAACTCGATTTTCACCAACAGCCAAAGGTAATAACGCCCGCCTTTTCTCCTTTCGCTATTTCTAATTCGAAAATACCATCGTCCTCTTCTTTTTCACCTTCTGGAGCAGGAAATCCATTGCCCCAAAAAGTAGAGAATGAATAATGAGTACTATCTTGGGTGTACCATCCAGAATTCTCATTGGCAGCCATCAACTCGTCTATCTTCTCAAACAATTCATCTGACGGCACCGATTCAAATTCAATATGGATTGTGTCCGAAAAATCTATTCCCGACGGACCATAAACAAATTTCGTGACTTTATATTCAGGAAC
This sequence comes from Bacteroidaceae bacterium, assembly GCA_017614895.1. Taxonomy (GTDB): domain Bacteria; phylum Bacteroidota; class Bacteroidia; order Bacteroidales; family Bacteroidaceae; genus Minthosoma. The sequence continues at coordinate 11,869 of JAGAAZ010000066.1, forward strand.
CCTCACCTTTGTTATCCGTTCAATTCTGTCTGTTGGATACTCTTTTTCAGGTGAGAATTTTCCCTTTCCACCTATTCCACAAGCACCAAGACAAATAAGCACTAACCCTAAGGCGAAAAACATCCACCTTGGAATTTTCAAAGATTCATTTGTTTTCATAAAACATCGTTTTTTATTGGTTAATCTGTTTTTCGGCTCACATTTCAATTTATATAACGAATTGTTTTACTCAATATTGTGACTCATTCTATTGCTTCACATACATCTTGCTTTTCCCCATCATTACACAACGGATGCCGTTCTCAGGCTCCTCACAGAACGCTTTCAGCTCCTTATCAGCCTTCAAACGTCCCAATCCAGTCAGGGTCATATAATCACGCACACTCATGCCCCCCTTCTCTTCTATATACTTCAACACCACCTGCAGGCGTTCCTCCTGCGTCGCAGAACCTCCCAACTGCTCCCTGACGCTCTTCGCACGATTCAATTCCGTCGATTTGCGCAAACCACGCAGCCATTCCTTCTCTGGCAAGAAGTTGATCTTCTTGATATACACCCCATCCTGGTTGGCGTGCACCTTCTGTCTCTTCGGAGAATTCCTTTCCTCCTCCGTCAACAGCCCCAAAATCAAATCAAACGTGCCAAAACCGTCAATCTTCACGGAGTGACCCTCTTCCAGATATGAGTTCAGCACCTCGGGCAGACCTTTCATCACGCCCTCGAACCAGCTTCGAGGCATAGCTGACAAATCCGCAAACGCATTTCCAATCGTGTTGTGAGGTATGCACAGTGCATGCTTCACCTTCGGATAAAACTTCTTTTCGCCAGTCTTGTGTACGTCTGGCATCTCTTGCATAATGTAATCCATATCTATATCTTTTATAAGTTACGACTTGTATCTGCTCTCAACACCCTACTGGTGTCTCGAAAAACAATAATTACCAATAATTGACAATAATTTAATCCAATAATATTATTGGAACCAATTTTTGGTAATTATTGGTAATTATTGTTTATCCAAGCCTCAGAAGGAGGCGAAGGAGCAAATAACTAATATGTGATTGCAAAGATAGCGCATTCATTTCAAACAAACAAGGCTATCCACAAAATTTCTAAAGTTTCAAAATATTTTTTCCAACTTTAGAAATATTTTTTGAAACTTTCAAATTATTTTTTGAAACTTTCAAAATTTTGTGAACACGAGGGAAAAGAAGAAACGCATATAGGGGAAAGAAGAAAAAGGACAGGGAAGGGAAAGAAAAACATCGGATGTGCCAAGTTGACACATCCGAAACCAAATCTTTTATTAACGAAGGGTTTTCTCCATTTCCTTCATGTATTTCTCCGTTTGTTTGTTGAGGTAGTCACGAAGCTTGAGGATAGGCTTGCCATTGGTGATGGAATCTGCATACGCTCCACTCAGTTCTTTATTCTGCTCCGTATAGAATTTCAGGATTTCCTTATACATATCCGAATATTCACGGACAGGGGTACCTGTACTTTTGATATATTTGATGAATTGTTGATATTGCTCATCCAGTTCCTGATTTTGCTTCAATATCTGCTTGAGAATCAACTGAACCCTCTCTCTTGACCTGAAATCTGTCATCGCCATACTCATCTCTTTGTAGGAATTCTTGACCTTGTCTATGTGCAGTTTGACAAGTTCTGCCTTCGCAAAAAGCACTGCATTGTCTGCTACGCTATTCGCGCCCCTTCCCACTTGGTTCTCGAAGGTACGATATTCCTCCGGCACTTCATCCACAACTGTAAACGTCTGGTCGTCAACACCCCGTCTTTGCAGGTCATTCAGCAGACTCTTGCCCGAGTAGCGACCCACACGCTGCTCATAGTCGCGATCCTCGTCATAGTAACCATTATGGGTGGTGATGCGATAGGTCTCACCAGGCACGAAGTCAAGGTTGGTCCACAACTCGCAGAGGGAACCGTCAGGCATCACAGTACGGATGCGACCCACCTTGGGCTTGTCGAGCTGCACGCTGAAGCTGAAGCGTTTGTTCACCACAGGCATCGTCGCCACATAGTCGTTGTCCCCCACCTTGTCCAGTTCCTCAGCTGAATCAGCCATATAGACCACATAAAGGGAGTCCTTCAGGTCGTAGCCCACACGACCATCAATCGTGAACGTGTTCTGGTTGTCACTCATGAGACCTGCGCTACTCATATTTTTCATGTAAACATCGGGGCGCAACGAGGTGATCATATACACCGTTCCGATGGCTTGGCTCTGATCGTCGTTGAGTTCCCACGCAATAGCGTAGGCATCACGCAGCTGAGGGTTCTCAGGGTTCTTGCAACACATCAGCCACATTTCCTGATTCGGATTGTCGCGAAGGGTGTATTGTTTACCCTCACCTTGCTCAACAAACACCCCGAGGGCGAACATCTCGGTGCTGCCAGGAGTCAGGTGCAGCATCTGGTAGGACAGCGGTTCATCCTTGATGAAGGGACTGCCGACAGTTGCGATATTCAGCGTGAGGGGACCCCTCTTGACATTGGCAACGAATTTAGTGATCTTGACGCTGTATTCTATCTGGTTGGTGTTAGGATTTCTCGATACGGAATACACTTGGTCGTTTGTCGTTCCGAACCTTTTGATAATATCATTCAGCATAGCGATGACTGCCTCAGGCTTCTTCTGAGGGGTTGCTGCCGATGGGTCGGCGCTGATGGTTGTGATGGCGCTGCAAGCGATGAGCAGCATAATGAATATTCTTTTCATATTGCGATAATTTTCAACTTTCAATTTTCAATTTATTTCAGAGCAGTTTGCTCCATTGTTTGTTTGGATATTTCGAGTTCCAGTTCCACCCATTTCAGATAGGCCTCATTGGCTTGTTTCTTCATGAGTGCCAGTTCCTCTGGGGTGTATCTGTAGTTCTCTGGACGAGTCACAGGGATGTCTCGCTCGGTCAGCAACACAGGTTCTGGCTCAGGCTTTGCTGTCTCTGCCACAGCCAAGTCCATGTGTGCTGGCTCAGCCGTTGGTGTCGCTGGAGATTCCACTTGGGGTGTTTCCTGTGCCAAGAGAGCAGCGTCGCGTTTTGCGACGGTGGTTTTCTGCTTGGCAACCTCCTCCTTCTGTGGAGTTTCCACCACCTGTGGAGCTGTTGGCTTTTTCTCAGCTATCTGGGGTGTTCCCCCCTTGACAGGATGTTCCACCTTAGGCTTCTTCTCTGCTACGACATCCGCCTCCTTAGGTGGTGTCAGCCAAATCATCAACACGCCTGCCACACAAGCGGCAGCAATCCAGGGCCAGATGATGCGACGTGGCTTCTTCTCTTCTTTAGCCACACGCTGCATCAGTCGCTCGTTGAGGTCGGCAGGCATCTGAGGGCGTTCCATCTCGTCCTGCCAGATAGCGTCACGAAGGTTCGTGTCCTGCTGTCGTAATGCGTTCAATTGTTCCTCTGTCATGATTGCAACATTTTGATGATTTTACAAAGTTTCTTTCTCGTTCGGCTCAGTTTCGAGGCGATGGTCGTGGGTATCGATTCCGTCACGTAGGCAATATCCTTCAGGCTCATCTCCTCATAGTAGAACATCGTGATGATAGCTCTCTCATCGGGTGGCAGATGCTTGATGGCTGCCCTGATCAGCTGCACCGTTTCTGGGTTCGGATGTCCGAAGGTCGCCTCCACCTCACTTTCCGAAAGCTTTTCTGCCTCACCCTCTCGATCCTCGTAATAGATGACAGGCATCGTCCTTTGTCGGAGGAAACTGATGGATTCGTTGTAGGCGATGTGCGAAATCCAAGTCTTCAGCGACGACTTCTCCGGATCATACATATTTATATTTTTAAAGACCTTGACAAACACATCCTGATACACCTCCTCCGCATCCTCGAAACTTGGCACGAGTCTCGCTACTTGAGCAAAGACAGCATGACCATATCGCTCGAGCATCTGCTGTTGCGCTTTGGGACTTTGTCGCCTCAGTCCCTCAATCAGGTTTACGTCTATATCTGTTGTCATTTTGATGGCCTTCTATCTATATATACGAACGAAACATCCAAAACATTGCAAGAAGAAAATTTTTTTTTGTTTTTTTCATCCATTAAGAAAAAAAACGGATGCGCCAAATTGACACATCCGATTACCTGTTCTATTCCACATGGATTATCACACGTCGATAAGCCACCAAGTGGAAAGGACCATTATCATGCACCTCGCACACCAGATGAAGCTTCTTGCCTTGTGTACCTTGAGGAATCTCTATGTTAGCAACGGGTGAAGATGATGCAACAATGGAAAGCGGCTGATGATCGAGGCCAAACTCTTTCTGCTGCCACCAACGGAATGAAAGGGCATCACCCTCACAATCATAGGAACGAGAGGCATCCAAACGGACTTGAGTTCCTGCTTTCGCTTGTATATGGATGACTGAAATGCCCTTCTTGCCGTTCACAATCACATGAGGATTGGTGTTTCCCTTGCCTTCGTCTGCCCATTGCATACGAGCCTTGAAGTCGTTCAGTTCGTCAGGGTAGAATAGACGCTGATAGTCGCGAGTGGTGTCGTA
>JAGAAZ010000067.1 GCA_017614895.1 Bacteroidaceae bacterium
CTCTTCCATCGAGATACCACCATGCTGGAAGGTGTTCTTGTAGTAGTTGACATAGTAATTATAGTTATTGGGATATGCGAAGAAATCGTCGTTCTGGGCGAAGATATAGGTCGTGCTGATGTTGGGCGAAGGGAGCGATGCCGCCTTAGGAGCCTTCAACTCATACACTTGCTTCGGGTTGTAACTGAGGTTCTTTCCCAACTTGTAACGAAGATTGGTGTTGGTGTTCTTGTCACCAATCACCTTGATGGGGTTGTTCACACGAATGGAACCGTGATCCGTCGTGATGATGATATGTGCATCAGTCTTGGCAAGTTCCTGAAAGAGTTCACGTACAGGTGAATGATGGAACCACGATGCTGTGATGCTCCGATAGGCACGTTCATCACTCGCCAATTCACGCACCATCCGTGACTCTGTCCGAGCATGACTGAGCATATCTATAAAGTTGATGACGAGCACATTGAGATCATTATTCATCACGTTCTTGAAACGTTCCACCAGCTTCTCAGAGTCGGAGGAATTGTTGAGTTTGAAGTACGAAAAAGTGTTTTTGCGACGATAGCGGTCAAGCTGTGTCTGGATGAGTGGTGCCTCATTGAGGTTCTTTCCCTCTTCCTCGTCTTCATCCACCCATAGGTCAGGAAACATCTCGGCGATTTGGTTCGGCATCAGTCCTGAGAAGATGGCGTTGCGGGCATACTGTGTGGCAGTGGGGAGGATGCTCACACACAGTTGCTCATCAAAGACAAAATCATCTGCCAGTTCTTTGGAAATCTCACGCCATTGGTCATAACGGAAGTTGTCAAACACCACAAGGAACACTTTCTCGCCCTGATTCAACAAGGGGAAGATAGTTTTCTTGAAGATGTCGGGCGACATGATGGGGCGTTCCTCGCTGTTCTGCACCCAATGGAGGTAATTCTTCCTGACAAACTTGGCAAATTCGTTGTTTGCCTCAGCCTTCTGCATCTTGAGCATCTCAGACATTTCGCTGCCTGTATTGGAAAGTTCCAACTCCCAGTAAACAAGACGTTTATAGACCTCTTTCCAATCCTCCAACGTGTAGGAATCGTTGATTTGCATACCTATCTTGGAGAAATTTTGCTGGTAGTCCTTGTCTGTCACCTCTGCTTCGATTTCCCTTTTGTGGAGGTGTTTTTTCAGCGTTAGGAATATCTGGTTAGGGTTGACAGGCTTGATGAGGTAATCAGCTATCTTTGAACCAATTGCCTGATTCATGATGTTCTCCTCCTCACTCTTCGTCACCATCACGACAGGAATGGTCGAGTTGATTTCCTTGATTCTCGACAGCGTCTCCAAACCGCTAAGACCGGGCATGTGTTCATCCAAGAAAATCAGATCGAAAGTGCGCTCGCGACAAAGGTCAAGGGCATCTTGGCCGTTGGTTGCCGTAACGACCTCATATTCTTTCTTTTCGAGGAAGATGACGTATGCTTTCAACAGTTCAATCTCGTCATCCACCCACAACAATGTTCCATTCATATCTTAAAAGATGTAGTTATCGTCTTCCCATTCCTCATCATCCAGTTCCTCTTCATCCACAGGTTCAGGCAGTTCGGTTGGTTCATCAAGACTGGCGGCTTCATCCTCGCTGATGCGCAAAGAGCCCACACGGTCAAAGTGCTCATCGTAGAAGTCGAAGTAGTCGGCAAAACTCAGTCCCTTCATCAGTTTCTTCAGGTTCTCCTCGCTGATGATGAAGCACTTGAGTCCCTCCAGCTTATACGCCATCTCATCGTTGTTCAACAGACGGTGCAGGTAAATGTATGCCTCATCGTAGTTGAGGAAGGTGCGCACCTGCATCATGTCAATACCGTCACCCTTCACGGTAGAAATGTCAAAGTTTCTCACGGTGAAAGCCGTGAAGTTGTACCTCGCCATCTCATACAGCAGCTGGTTCTCATCCACAGCACCTCGCTCGTAGGCAATCGCAAACACGAAGTTGGTGTTCTTTTCAGGATTGAACGTCGAGTCATTGGCCAACGAGTCGGCTTCATCAAAGAGACCACGACGGCGTTCCCAGATGCTGCCCATCTCGAACTTGCCACCTTGCAGGAGTCTTCCCTCCTTCAATCCCTTCACGTAGAGACCAGCCAACTCACTCACGCTCGACTGCGGATATTTCTCCACAATCGTCTTCAGATCCTCCATAAAGTGCTCTCTGTCACCCAGTTCCAGCTTGCTCAATGCTTCCAGGAACATGAAACGCGCCCTGTTGGCTCCCTCTGGATATTCTTCCGCCATCTCCTGACTGTTGCTGATGACCGTCTGGTAGTCGTTGAACTGGAAAGCATCGTAGGTTTCCTGATACACAGAATCCTCCACCTGTTTGCCATACCTGGCCTTGAACTCAAAGTTCGGGTCGGCAATCAGCTTGCCGTGTTCATTATCTGGATATTCGGCAATGAGCCGTTGTTTGTAATCCTCAGCATCATCCCCTCGTCCCATCCTCGAATAGAGTTGGAACATATTATAATAAAGCTCGTCCACCTGCTCGAATTCAGGGAAATTCAGCAATATGCGCTGGAACGTCCGTTCTGCCAACGGGAAGTTGTCCATACGGTCTTTATAGATGATGGCAGAGCCATACAATCCCTCCACCAATGCCGCGTTCGAGGCAGCCATCTGCTCCTCCGTAAATGGGATGTCCTTCAGATAATACTCAGGACGATGGGGATCATTGGCATATTCCTCCGCCTTGATGGAATCCTTCTCCGCCTTCGTCTGCTTCTTACCCTTATTGGCTTGATAGACGCTGTCTTCCACAGCGGCGATGCTATCCCGTATAGCCAACAAGCTATCCGACAGCTCCTCCTCGTTGAAGTCGTTGAGCACGGTCTTGTTGTTGCGTCGCCAATCATCTGCCAGTTCACGCTTACCCCACTTCTTCTCAAACTCTCTCTTACCAGCATCCACTGCCGTCGCATTATAGAAATACCACACTGCCGCCTGTTGGGCATTACGGTTACCTACTCCCTGTTGTCCATTGGCTGCGCCTCCCCGTTGATTGCCCTGATTGGCCTGGGCATTCGCGGCTTCTGTAGCCTTCTTCTCCTCTTCCCTCTCCTTCTTCTTCAGTTCCTCGATGGTCTTTTTGATTTTCTCCATACGCGTCACAGAATCCAGACTTGCCATCATCTGCAAGCTGTCCTGCAACTCCACCGCTGAAGCAAAAGGCAACAATTCATCGAGGATTTTGCTGCGTTCATCCACTTCCTTGTAATCGTTGTGGTCTTTGTCCAACAAACCAAAAGCCTGCGAATAACACTTCTGTGCATCCACAAACTTTTCCCTGTCCCAATACAAACGACCCAAATGCAGCAGCACGACACCCTTCTCGATGCCATTGCGGGTACTCTTCTCCACTCCGTCCCTATATGCCCAGATGGCTTGGGTCGTATCACCCTTCGACAGATAGATGTTACCGATGGCATAATACACCTGATCCAGATACTCCTGATTCTTCGGATTCTTCGCCATCGACTTCAATTTGCGAATCATCTGCTTCGTCTGCCCCTTCGACAATGCCTCACTCATCTGAATACGGGCATTGAACTCCAATTCGTAGGGGGGATTCAGACGGATGACCCTCTTGAAATAACGGTAGGCCTCCGGATCATGTCCAATACGGTGGTAGAGCTGCCCCAACAGCAGGTACATCCTCGCTCTGGGCAACTTACGATGTTCTCCTTTCAACGCTTTCTCAATATTCAGAATAGCCTCAGGATATTGCTGCTTCCTCAGTTGGATGTCACCCAATACAGCTGCCTTCAGTGGATTCAAATTCGTGGGGAAACTATCACGCTGAGCACGAGAAATCAGGTCTTCCGCATCGTAAAACCACTCCATTTCAGCGTAACAACGCGCCTCCAACAGTCGGGCACGTGCCACCAAGTTCGGTTTGGAGAAGTACAGACGCTGGATGTAAGCGAAAGTGGAGGCAGCCTCCATATACTCACCCTTCCTGAACTGTGCCTCACCCATCAGGAACCACGCTCGCCACAAGAAAGGATTATACTCTTTCTGACTCAGCCAAATCCTGTCTTTGGCAGTCTTCGGACGGCTCTTTTTCCATTCAGGACGTGCCGTGATGCTATGGATTTTGATGGTCTTCTGACTCTTCTCCACAGCCCTGTCGAAGTTACTCACTCCTATCTTCAGCGTGGCTTTGTTACCCGTCACATACATCGGAATCAGCTCCGTGAAGTTATCCCTGTTACCATCTTCCTGTAACTGGCGACCCTCCTTGAATGCCTCATGCCCATTGAAATAGGTGTTGTACCTCGCCTTGAAAGCATGGACACGACGCGTCAAAGGCGTATTCTTTTCCGTAGAACACGCCACCAGCAACACCAGCAATGCCGCACAACTGCACAATATGTAATTCAATCGCTTCAAATCAAGACGACAAGGGGGCAAAACTACCCCCTAAATACCTATAACGAAAAAACACATTATTTATTGTACTCTCACCTCACACCTCATACCTCATACTTCACACCTCACACCTCAGACCTCAGCTCCCCCACAATCATACACACCTCATCCTTCAAGTCATCGGGCAGCTCCACCTGACGCAACTGCAACGAGCGCACCCATCCTGCCACCTCATCCTCACGCATCGTATAGAGAACTTCACGAAATTCATCGATTTCATCGGGCAAATAGGCATCTCCAGCTCTACCCCGAAAGCGATCCAATTCCTCGTCTTCGTAGTACTCTATCTCTCTGCTTACAGCCGCTAACAGACTCTCCTTCTCGCAGACCTCATGCTGGCCGCAGCACTCCATATCCTGCAACCTCATAATGCTTCAATTTCAAAATTCACAGATTGCAAGTCATCCCAATAGTGAGGATAAGACTTCGATACCACATGAGGATTATTGATGACGATACTGTCATCCTTCAACGCCACAGGTGCAAATGCCATCGCCATCCGATGATCCTCATACGTGTCAATGGCGATTTCATCGGAGGAATTCACCTTTTTACACCGTTCACCAGAGAACAACAGTTCGCTGTCATTCCTGTCTTCTATCTCGAACCCAAGTTTCTTCAATTCTCGCTTCAATGCTTCAATGCGATCCGTCTCCTTGATCTTCAAACTCTGCAAGCCAGTGAAGTGGAATGGTATGCCCATCATGCAGCAAGTCACCACAAAAGTCTGTGCCAAGTCGGGCATCTCCACAAAATCCACATCCAGCCGTTCCACCTTCTTTCCATTCTTTCGCAACACCACCTCATCGCCACGATGCTCTGTGCTGACACCTAAGCGTTCAAACACCTCAGCTCCACGACTGTCACCTTGCAAGCTTTCAACAAACAAACCAGGCAGCACGACCTCCGCATCCGCATTGGGTGCCAACGCCACCATCTCATACCAATAGCTTGCTGCACTCCAGTCGTTTTCCACCTGATAAGTACCTGGCTGATAAGGCATAGGTTCCACAATAATTGTCTGTGCATCTTTCCACCCAACTTTCGCCCCATAACTTCTTATCACAGCCAATGTCATATCAATATATGGACGGCTGACAATATTTTCTATCAGATTCAGAATCAGTCCATTCTTCAACACAGGACCAATCATCAGCAAAGCAGAGATATACTGCGAACTGACACTACCAGACAATTCAACTTTTCCACCCTCTAATTGAGGATTACCCACAATGCGCAAAGGAGGAAAACCCTCCTCCTCCACATACTCAATCTGTGCGCCCAACGCTCGTAAGGCATTCACCAGAATCCCTATCGGACGATGCTTCATCCGTTCACTTCCCGTGATGACATGCACACCCTCGCTCACTGCCAGCAATGCTGTTGAAAAACGCATCGCCGTACCAGCCGCACCAATGTCAACCACCTCTGGGCGTTCCTTCAACCATGCTTGCATCACACGTGTGTCATCACAGTCACTTACGTTCTCCACCTGTCCTTCACCACCAGCCAGAGCACTGATGGTCAGCGCACGGTTACTGATGCTTTTCGACGACGGGAGAACCACACGTCCCCTAATATCCTTAGGTGCTGTTACCTTTATCTGCATATACCTTATGATTTCGAGTGCAAAGATAGTGTTTTTCTCACTCTTTTCCCCTATATTTCCCCAACAATTTTATTTCAACTCTGAATAGACGAGGATTCCACCCTTCAATTCCTCTCATCTTTCCTTATGAATTCCTTCGTACTCACAAAATTTTGAAAGTTGCAAAATAAATTTCTAAAGTTGCAAAAAATATTTTGAAACTTTCAAATTATTTTTTGCAACTTTAGAAATTTTGTGGATAGCCTAGTATTGTTTTGTTACCACAAGGACCACAAGTTTGTCTAAAGGTTTATTGAGCATTCTTCGTAACCAATTCCTTCACATTCTCGACACCAGCAGGATTGGAGATGACCTTTCCTTCTGGATTGACCAGCAGGTAGTAGGGGACGCCAATGGTCTGATAGTGAGTGAAGAATGCCTTGTATCCCTCGGGGGTGAGGCAATACTGTGCCCAAGGCATCTGGTCTTCCTTCATGGCATCGCGCCAAGCCTTTTCTTCTTCGTCGCAAGAGACGGAGATGACCTCGAACTTAGAGCGGTCGAGGGAGTCGTAGAGGGTTTTGATGTCGGGCGTAGCCATTCGGCAGATGCCGCACCACGATGCCCAGAAGTCGATAAGCAGGAATTTGCCTTCATGTGTCTTGACGATGTCAGCCAACTGGCAACGGGTGCCGTCAGAGGTGACGAGATCGAGGTCAACAACAGGACTGCCCACGGTGGTCTGCTCCGCCAGCTGAACACGCTCCTTGAAGCGGTTGAGACGGGCGGTGTCGGCAGGACATTCCGTGAGGGTCTGCTTCATCTGACGGACTTGTTCAGCCGTGAGGTTGTAGGCATTGTTGAGCAATTTGCTGGCTGCATAGACGGACACGACCGAGGTGGGATGTGCCGCAAAGAACTGCAAGGCTGCATCGACGTTGGGACGCTCGAACTCGACATTGCCACAAAGTGCCACAAACTCGCAATAGTCCTGATGAGAAGGGCTGCCCACAATATGGAAATCTTTTGTTTCGGGTGCATCAGGCACGAGATCGTAAGATTCCACCTGAATCTCCATGTCGGAGTTATCGACGAAGACAGGGGTGTAGGTCCACTTGATGTCTTGGGTGTTACCAGCAGCCACTTCTTCCTCAATCATGACGAGGTTATTGGTGGTCAGCGTACAAAGTGTGGGGTGATCCACTTTCCCTTCGAGCCAGAACTCACCATCCTTCTGCACAGTGGCTGTAGCGATTTCATCAGCATTTCTGTCCTCTGCATTCAACAGCCCAATTTCCACCCCAGCAACGAGTCCTGGGATGGTGCCGTGAATGCAGAAGGTCTGCTGTGCAGCCTCCTCCTTGCATGAAGAAAGGAAGATGACACAGCAGGCCAATAGAGTTAATATAGAAAGGTTCTTTCTCATTTATTCACCCAAACTTTGCGGTCACCAATGATATTGATACCCTTGACAGGAGCTTCCACCTGCTTACCATCGATGGTGTAGATGCCCTTGAACTGAGGAGCAGGTTGAGCGGCAGGCACTTCCTTGACGTCCACTGCCAGTTCGGAGTTAGCCACGAGAATCTTGTCTGGCTGTGGGAAATCTTTAGCAGAGAGCACGAGGTAGCACTCATTCTTTGCCACTGTGCCAGAAGTTGCCTTGACGAAGTCCTGACCGTCGAAGGTATAGTAAGTGATGTCATTGCCGTCATCATCCTTTGGTGAGAGAGATGCAATGTCCACAGCGCCTTCGTTAGTAGGTACGAGAAGGCTTCCTGACCAAGGATATGGATCGTCAGCTTGCAGGAAGAAGGACTGCACACCCTTGCTGTAAAGGATAACAGCATCGCCTGCATAGTAGTTGAAACCAAACTGTGAGAGCTTGTAAGAGGCGTCGAAGGTGGGCACTTCACCTGTATATTTGATGAAAGTGGATGATGTGACAAGACCTTCATCGTCATATTCATTCACCCAATAGCCCCAAGCATTTTCAGACTCATCAAACGAAATCTCATTATAGTCGTCATCGTAGAAGGTCTGTTTCTGCTCTTCAATGCGATAACCCATCACGTTGGAATTGAGGGACGTTGCGTATGAGTTGGAGAATGGTACATACTTACCTTCGCCGAAATCGATGGTGAGGATGGCATCACCCTTGAAGTGAGCAGTGTAGGTGTCCATGTCTGACACAGTAAAGGTGTAGGGATTCTCCGTAATCTTGTTACCCTTAGAGTCTGTCCAGTAAGTGAACTGCACATCCTCACTGACAGGACTGGCTGCGATGGTGATCTTATCACCAGTATCATTTGCGATCTTGCTGATTTCGAGGTCAGCAGCATCTTCCAGACCAGGTTCAGCACGTACTGTCACCTTGGTGAAGATGGCATAGTAAGTAGCGTCAGGTGTGATGCCATAGCCCTCCACTGTGTCGTCCTCACTCACCTGTTCTGTGGTGACAGAGAGGGTAGTCTCTTCGCCCACAGCCACACCGTCTTCCATCGTGACATCAGCAGCAGCTGAGGTGAACCATCCAGCCAACTGATAACCAGCAGCAGGCTTTGCCCACACAGCCAGCGCCTCGAAGGATGAATGAGTGTTGAACTTTACCTCCTTGAAGGCAGCGTAGTCGCTGTCAGATGTGGGAGGTTCGTTGGTTTCAGAAGCATAGACAACGCCCTTACCTGTGGGTGCTGCCTCCACTCTGTCATAGAACCAATAATAATTGGTGTCAGTCTCTGCAAATGCAGAAATGCTCAGGATAGCCAAGAGCATGAAAGCGTAAATTTTTCTCATAATACTGTTGTTCTTAAAGTTAATATTTAGTGAATAATCTCTTTTTCCTATGAATGAAATATATTGTACGCGCAAAGAATGCCAGTACGAAGAGGAGCTGGGAGAGGCTGTAGATGTCACCCATGTGGCACAGCATGTAGATGATGCCGATGGGAGCCGTGAGTGGGAAGAGGGCGACAATGAGCCAGTTGAAGCCAATGCCTGCCGAAGAAGCAAAGAGGGACAACGCCACAAAGAGCAACATCACCACCACCCATAGTGGCACAGCCAAGTAATCTACCTGCTTGAACGGCAAAAGGCAAAGCACGAGGAACAGGATGGATGCCACCAAAGGGGTGAACCAACCGCCATTGGACGAGGAAGGGTTCTGCTGCTTGGCTATTTCAGTCTCTTCCGTCACTACCCCTACCTGATACAAGACCTTCCCTGCATCCTGTGGCAACACCACCAAACGACGGGGTGACACTTCTTCGTCAGGGTAGTAGGAGTAGCAGGTATGGAGCATAAATCCCCACCAAGTGCTCTGGTCAAGATAGTTGAGCACCGCCTCACGACGGGTTCCCACTGGAATCGCCTCACTGATTACATGGTCGATGTCCAAGCCTGAACGCACACGCAAGAGCTCGTAGATGTTCTCGAAAGCCACTTGCGTACAACTGTTGTTCACATAATCCAAATCCAAATACAACCCACGAGCCACCTGATCATCCAGCAGCTTCCACAATTGGCGTGTCTCATCCAGCGTCAGATTCAAACGGTATTCCGTAATGCCCCTACCCTCTTGGATGTAATCCTGACGAAATGCCTCTGTTTCCTCTGGCACCACACCAATGCGCATGTGTCCGAAGAGCATAGCGAGGGCTTCATCTTTGATTTCGGGGGTCTTGATGGTGAAGCAATAGTCCAACCCTGCCGATGGACAGGACATCCGAACTGCCGCATGTCCCAAGACGGAAGTCATCTTTTCGCCTGGTGTGACCACCACGAAGTAGGCGTACACATCAGTGGGCAGAGAGGCTTCGATGCTGTCTTTCTGTTCATCCTGCGCCTGCAAGGTCAATGTCAGGAACAGGGATAGGAGTATCGTATAGAATCGAGTCATACTCGACATTTAGGGTTAACGTACAAATCTGACACTCAGGAAGTAAGCAGTGGGCTCAATGCTCAGACGCTCCATCTGCTGGGTGCCATAGAATTTCTTGCGGGCGAAGTAGAACTCACCGTTCTTGGTCTCGTCAGCGGTCACTGTCCAGAAGTAAGCCCACGTGCCCATGAAACGGTTTCCGTTATAGGCTGTCGCTGCCGTATTCTTGGTGAAGTAGCCACCATAGAGGAGTCCGAAATCTTCCCCCAGATAGGCATGAGAGGCTTCGAGAGCCGCCCAGTCGGCATCGGTGGGAAGACGCCATCCATCGGGAATGGCCTGCACTGCCCCATCGTAAGAATAGAGCATACCGTACTTAGCTGCATTCGCCGTAGAATAAACGCCCTTCTGATAATCGTCCACACTCTGATAGACACACGCAAGGTCTTGGTTGCCCAAGTCGTATGCTAGGTTCTCGACTGACCAATCCAGCCCACCCACATGAATGTAGTGATATTCCTTGCCATCACGCGCATCCACAAAGGTTCCTTGTGCAGAGGGCTTTTCGACACTGACACCATCATCGCTGGAACAGCCTGTGAGGAATGCCAGACACAAGAGGGCGGGTATGATGTAATATGTAACTTTATTCCACATAACCTAATGATTTTAGAGTTTTACGCATGATCTCGCATTTCTCCAGCACAAGAGAATAGTCTGCGTACTTCCTGGAGATCGCTTCTGCTGTACTGGCAACCACCAGACGTGCGTATGCTTTGATGTCCTGTTCCTGACTGGGATAGAGACCATTGGTTTCCTGCTTGAATTCATTGGCTCCACGGCTGATGAAACCCACCTGATTCAACAGTGCCGTATTCTCTGCATTGGTGGTTGGAGCTGGAAATTCGCCATCGTAGTATGTCATGCTCACCTGCAGGAATTCATCGAATGCTGCGGCATTGTCAGTCGCCAGCTTGGCAATGATGGTGTTCATCACTTGAGCGGTGTACTGCACCTTCTGGGCATCCGACAACTGAGGCAAGAGGTTGCAAGCCAAAGCAACGGCACGTTGTCCTGTTGCTGCGTATGGCGAAGAAACAGAGCCCGAGAAATCACGCTGAATCTTATCAACCAACAGCCAAGAATAGGGTTTCAGCTTCCCTATCAGATGCACCAAGAGGTAGTCCTTGACGTACTGCACAGCGGCACGTTTCTTTTCCATATCGGTCAACAGAATGACCTTGAATTTCTCGTTGGATTCTGTGCTCATGCCCACCTGATAGTTCAGATCAAGCACCTCCGTGAAGTAGTGCATGTCGCCATTCACATCCTTGCCCAGCGCTTCATGCTGGAGCGTGTCGTTGAAGAGCAGGAAAGAGCCGTATGTCTGATAGAAGTCACGACGCAACTGAGCCTCTTCGCTGTTGTCGTCGGCATCAGGCAGAAAGGCAAGCGTGGTGTCTTTCAGATGAGGGGTCACACTATCTTCAGAACACGAGACAGCCATCACTGACACCCCTATCATTAAAATATAATAGAACTTTTTCATTGTACAACAGTATATTCGCGCCAAGGACGCACATTATTTGGCATTCCTGTATTAAAGTTAATCACTTCCTGTGGAAGCGGAAGGGTGTAGGCATCATCGTTTGCCTCCAATACAAAACGACGGCGTTCGGTCATGGTGGAGGAGGTGTGGGATGAATAATAAGTCCATTCGTGGGTGATGGCGTGGCTCTCAGGCTGCACGCTGCACACCATGTAACGACGCAAGTCAAACCAGCGATGTCCTTCGAGAGCGAGTTCACGACGGCGTTCATTACGGATATAGGTGATGAGTTCAGCACCTGAAGCCGTCACCTCACTGTTGGAAGAGGAAACGATACGATTGCCTCGAAGAAGGTTGAGCATCCGTCTTGCCTCTGCTTCATTTCCCAGATAGGCTTCTGCCTCTGCTTCATTCAGATAGGCTTCTGCCGAACGCATCAGGAACTGCCCAGAGACCTCCTCCTGCCTGCCTTTCTCGGAGTATGCCCGCTCGTAGTAATCACCACTGGTGGCATCATAAGAGGTGTACATATTGTTCACTGCCACACGCACAGGTCCCACAAACAAACCCTTCTTCCAATACCATTGGGACTTGCGGAGGTCGTTGCTGGCGTAGGCATCATAAAGTTCCTTACTGACAGAATAGGACTGGCAGATATAATTGAAGATTCTGTGGACATCGTTGCCACCCATCGAGAAGATATTTTCCACATTGTCCTTCACCAAGAACTTGCCGCTGGCTGTATTCAAATTGGTCAGGGTTGGGTGTGCAGCAAGCACCTTCTTGGCATACAAGGAGGCTTTGTCCCACTGCTGCATATACAGGTACACACGGCTCTGAAGCAGATGACAGGCAGTGGAGTCTGCCCGATAGATGCTGAGCTTAGCGGTCTTCAATTGTTTCAGTTCCGATTCAGCGATGGTCAAATCAGCCAACACCTGACGATAAACCTCAGCAACGGTCTGACGGGTGAACTTCTTGTCTTCCACCACATCGCTAATCTTCAACGGCACACAAAGGTCAGTCTCTGCTGTTGCAGCATTGTAGGGCTTTCCATACAGGTTCGCCAACCAAAAATAGTAGTATGCACGAAGGAAATGCGCTTCTCCCCTCACCTTGTGGACACCCTGCTTCTCCACCTCCGTGACACAAGGCACGTCCTCCACAGAAGAAAGGATGTTGTTGGCCACATTGATGCAGTAATAGATCTTGGTCCAGGTGGCATTCTCTGTGAAGAAATCCG
Source organism: Bacteroidaceae bacterium (assembly GCA_017614895.1). Classification (GTDB taxonomy): domain Bacteria; phylum Bacteroidota; class Bacteroidia; order Bacteroidales; family Bacteroidaceae; genus Minthosoma. The sequence continues at coordinate 12,722 of JAGAAZ010000067.1, forward strand.
TGTAGGATTCATTCTGCCCCACTCGCTGCTGCCAAGTGAAATAGCCAAAGGAATTGGCACGATAGTCACCATTAGCGTATTGGTTGGTGTAGCCTGTCTGGGACTCCTGCACCTCATCGCCCAAGAGATGAATCCAAGAACCAGGAGTGGAAGTATAACTCAGGTAGCTGGATGCATCCACAGGAAGATAGCAATCTCCAATCAGCAGCTCATCAAGGTCTTTCCATGTACGCACATAGTCGGTGTCCTGCGAATATTCCTCCAAGAAATCACTGCACGACACCAAGCACATGGCTGCAAGCCCTGTGACGAAAGAAATCAATATGTTTTGTAGCTGTTTCATCTTAAAATTCCACGTTAAGTCCTATCGTATATGTTGGCGTATCACTCAATTGAATCTCTGAGAAACCTCCCTGTGTGGGTGTCTGACCACGCAAACGGCTGTCACAGAAGGTGTGCAGGTTGATAGCTGATGCCGTCAATGCCAAACGGCTCAGATGCCACTTCTGGATGAGTTTCTTGTCGAACTCATAGGTGAGGGAGATGTTCTGTAACTTCACATAGTCGGCACTTACCACACGCGCTGTGGAGTAGTCATACATCGTCCAG
>JAGAAZ010000068.1 GCA_017614895.1 Bacteroidaceae bacterium
ATCTTCTTCAGGAAAGCCAGATTGCGATCTTCTTTACGAATGGTGCGACACCAGTCCCACTGATCCACGTAGAGCGAATGCGTGTTGTCCAGTTCCTCGTCACCACGAATAGCATTCATATCGGTGTAAAGTCCATAACCAGGCTGAATACCATATTCTGCCAGCATCACACGTTTCCATTTGGCGAGGGAATGCACCACCTCTGCCACTTGGTCGTTCATGTCCATGATCGGAAACGAAACAGGACGCTCTACGCCATTCAAGTCATCATTCAGACCTAATCCGCGCAACACAAACAGAGGTGCGGTCACACGGCGCAGACGAAGTGCTGTCGAAAGGTTCGCCTGAAAGAAATCTTTGATCTGCTTGATGCCCAACTCTGTCTGGATGGGGTCAAGCAGCTGACGATAACCCTCGACTTTTATAAGTTTGCTCATATCTTTGTTGTTGTTTTGTATCGATTTAGAATCTTGCCCAAGACTGTTTTCTGCCTAAAAGCGCTGCAAAGTTACGACTATTTTTAATAACAAAACAAATTTTTTGCCAAAAATAATTGCAAAATGTAAGAAAAACGACTACATTTTCTTACACTATTACATAAAAATGGCATATTCACCTAACAAAACACGACAACAAAGCAAATTAACAACCCTAATTTGTTAATGAGGGGGCATACTCCATGATTTAAGAGAGAAAGTCGCCCTAGTAATTGGCAAATCAGGTTTTTTCCACCTGAAAAGTGATGATTGCAAATGATTTTTGCGGAAAGTTTGCTTTTGAATGGATTTTTAGTGGTAAATTTGCAAGATTTTTGTGCTTTGAAGAAGATTCAATAATAAAATAAATATGATAAAAATTACATTTCCTGACAATTCCGTACGCGAGTATGAGGCTGGCGTGACGGGCTTAGAGATTGCCGAGAGCATCAGCCAGAGATTGGCGCAAGACGTCATTGCGTGTGGTGTGAACGGTGAGACGACCGAGTTGAACCGTCCCATCATGGAGGACGCAACGATTGAACTCTACAAGTTTGAGGACGCTGAGGGTAAGCATGCCTTCTGGCACACATCTGCACACTTGATGGCTGAAGCGATTGAGGAGCTGTGGCCAGGCACCCAGTTCGGTATCGGTCCTGCCATCGAGAATGGTTTCTACTACGACGTGATGCCACCAGAAGGCGTGAAGCTGAGTGACGCTGACTTCCCAAAGATCGAGAAGAAGATGCAAGAGCTGCAACAGAAGAAAGAGGCGTTGGTACGCAAGGACATCTCGAAGAAGGATGTAATGGAGCTGTTCGCTTCAAAGGGACAGACTTATAAGAATGAGCTGATTGCAGAGTTGGAAGATGGTAAGATCACAACTTATACGCAAGGTAACTATATCGACCTCTGTAAGGGTCCTCACTTGATGACCACAGCGCCCATCAAGGCATTCAAACTGTTGGCGTTGGCTGCAGCTTATTGGCGTGGTGACGAGAAGCGTCCTATGATGACTCGTATCTATGGCATCTCGTTCCCTAAGAAGAAGTTGCTGGATGAGTATTTGGTGGCTCTCGAAGAGGCGAAGAAGCGCGACCACAGAAAGATTGGCAAGGAGATGGAACTGTTCATGTTCTCTGAGCGTGTAGGTAAGGGTCTGCCAATGTGGTTGCCCAAGGGTACCGCTGTACGCATCCGCCTGCAGGATTTCTTGCGCAAGATTCAGAAGCGTTATGGCTATCAGGAGGTGATTACCCCACATATCGGAGGAAAGAATCTCTATGTGACTTCTGGTCACTACGCTCACTACGGTAAGGATTCCTTCCAGCCCATTCAAACTCCCGAAGAAGGCGAAGAGTATCTGCTGAAACCCATGAACTGCCCTCACCACTGTGAGATTTTCGCTTGGCAGCCACGCAGTTACAAAGATCTTCCTTTCCGCTGTGCTGAGTTCGGTACAGTATATCGCTATGAGCAGTCAGGTGAATTACACGGATTGACTCGTGTACGTTCTTTCACACAGGACGATGCGCACATCTTCTGCCGTCCTGACCAGGTGAAGGATGAATTCCTGCGTGTGATGGACATCATCAACATCATCTTCAAGGCACTCGACTTCAAGGAATACGAAGCACAGATTTCACTTCGTGACCCTGATGACAAGGAAAAATACATCGGTTCTGACGAAGTGTGGGAACAAGCACAGAATGCCATCATCGAGGCTTGTGCAGAAAAAGGTCTGAACACTCGTACAGAATTGGGCGAAGCTGCTTTCTATGGTCCTAAACTCGACTTCATGATTAAGGACGCATTGGGTCGCCGTTGGCAGTTGGGTACCATTCAGGTGGACTACAACCTGCCTGAGCGTTTCCAACTCGAATACACAGGTGCCGACAACCAGAAGCACCGTCCTGTGATGATTCACCGTGCCCCATTCGGTTCAATGGAACGTTTCATCGCTGTGCTGATTGAACACACGGCTGGTCACTTCCCACTCTGGCTCACTCCTGATCAAGTAGTAGTGTTGCCTATCTCTGAAAAATTTAACGACTATGCCCAGCAGGTGGCAGCCTCACTCAATGCACAAGAGGTGCGCACCATCGTCGATGACCGTAACGAGAAGATTGGCAGAAAGATTCGCGACAACGAAATCAAACACATCCCCTATCTGCTCATTGTGGGTGAGAAAGAAGCCGCTGATGGCACTGTGAATGTCAGAAAACAAGGTACTCAGCAGCAGGAAACGATGAAAATTGACGATTTTGCGAAGAAAATTCAAGAAGAAGTTCGTCAAATGACAGAAAATTTCTAACTTTGTACCCGATTTTAAAACAAAACAACAAAAAACTTAACTAAACACATACCGAAGGTAGCAAGCCAACCGAATGAAAGGTGACAACAAAAAACAACAGTACAGGGTCAACGAACAGATCCGTGTACCAGAAGTGAGAATCGTAGGTGACGGAATTGAGTCCACCGTGATGCCAACCCGTGAAGCCCTGCGTCTCGCAGAAGATAAGGATGTAGATCTCGTGGAAATCTCTCCCAATGCGCAACCTCCGGTATGTCGTCTCATCGACTACTCCAAGTTCCTCTATCAGCAGAAGAAGAAAGCGAAGGAACTGAAGGCAAAGCAGGTGAAGGTGGAAGTGAAGGAAATTCGCTTCGGGCCTCAGACTGGTGAAGCCGACTATGCATTCAAGCTCAAGCACGCTCAGGAATTCCTGACCGACGGCAACAAGGTGAAGGCATACGTGTTCTTCAAGGGACGTTCCATCGTCTTCAAGGAACAAGGTGAAGTGCTCCTGCTCCGTTTCGCCAACGACCTCGAGGAATTGGCAAAGGTAGAAAGCATGCCATCGTTGGAAGGCAAGAAGATGTTCCTCACACTCGCCCCCAAAAAGGCTGGTGCTCCCAAGAAGAGTCAGCAACGACGCGACAACGAGGCTGCCGAAGCTCAGGCAAAGGCACAGCGAGAGGCTGAGAAGGAAATGGCGGGACCAAATCCCAACAGCCCATTCGCAGGACTGGCTGAAAAACTGGCAGAGAAAGAGAGTGAGAGTTGACGGGCAAACGTTAAGATTAACGTTAAGGTAAAAAAAGAAGTGCGTAACGCCCTGGTATATGCGTTGCCACACATTATTAATAATTAAATACATAAAAAAATGCCAAAAATTAAAACTAAGTCCGCTGCAAAGAAGCGTTTTACGCTTACTGGAACAGGCAAGATCAAGCGTCAGCACGCTTATCACAGTCACATCTTGACTAAGAAGACGAAGAAGCAGAAGAGAAATCTTGACCACAGCACGATTGTCGTGAAGGCAAACCGCAAGCAAGTGCTCGATTGTCTCGCACTCCGTTAAAAATCCAGTAAGTAATCAACCAAAAGTTTAATCGAATCGTTAGCCCGAAAAGAACGTAATCGAACGTCGCTAACATTCAAAAAGCAAACAAAATTATGCCAAGATCAGTAAATCATGTTGCATCACGCGCTCGCCGCAAGAAGATTTTGAAGCGCGTAAAAGGTCAGTTCGGCGCTCGCAAGAACGTGTGGACCGTTGCTAAAAACGCCTACGAGAAAGGCCTCACCTACGCATTTGCAGACCGTCGTCGCAAGAAGCGTGAGTTCCGCTCTCTCTGGATTCAGCGTATCAACGCAGCCGCTCGTGCAGAGGGTATGTCTTACTCTCAGTTCATCGGCGCTCTCCACAAGGCTGGCATCGACCTCAACCGTAAGACACTTGCTTACCTCGCAGTACACAACGCAGAGGCATTCAAGGCTATCGTTGAGAAGGTAAAGTAAATCAACATTAGTAAATAAAAAGCATCTTTCTCACGGGAAAGGTGCTTTTATTATTAAAATCAAAAACTAATATGAAAGCATTTGTATTCCCTGGTCAGGGCGCTCAGTTCACAGGAATGGGCAAAGACCTCTACGACACCAACCCCAAGGCAAAAGAATTGTTTGACAAGGCTAACGAAATCCTTGGCTTCGACATCACCAAGATCATGTTTGAAGGTACAGCTGAGGAGTTGAAGCAGACGAAGGTGACTCAGCCTGCTGTGTTCCTCCACTCTGTGATTTCAGCTATCTGCTTGGGCGACGCATTCGATGCAGATATGGTAGGTGGCCACTCTTTGGGTGAGTTCTCTGCCCTTGTTGCAGCAGGTGCCCTCTCTTTCGAGGATGGTTTGAAGCTGGTTTCTCAGCGTGCTCAGGCTATGCAGAAGGCTTGTGAGGCAGCTCCTTCTACAATGGCTGCCATCATCGGTTTGGACGACGCGAAGGTGGAAGAGGTTTGTGCTTCTATCTCCAAGCCAGGCAACATCGTTGTTCCTGCTAACTATAACAACCCTGGTCAGCTCGTTATCTCTGGTAATGTGGAGGCTGTTAACGAGGCTTGTGAGGCTTTGAAGGCAGCAGGTGCAAAGCGCGCGCTCCCACTTCCTGTAGGTGGTGCGTTCCACTCCCCTCTCATGCAGCCAGCCAAGGACGAACTGCAGGCTGCCATCGAGGCTACGACTTTCTCTACACCTAAGTGCCCTGTTTATCAGAACGTGGATGCTCAGGCTCATACCAACCCAGAGGAAATCAAGCAGAACCTCATCGCTCAGCTGACTGCTCCAGTGAAGTGGACATACGAGGTGCAGGCAATGATTGCAGCAGGTGCAACGGACTTCACAGAGTGTGGCCCAGGTAAGGCACTTCAGGGCATGATTGCAAAGATCAGCCGCGATGTAACTGCTCACGGAATCGCATAATCATATGGAAAAGCTAATCATCTATCAAGTTTTCACGCGTCTCTTCGGAGCCAATGCCAACAAGAATGTGAGCAATGGCACGAAGAAGGAGAATGGCTGTGGCAAGATGGCAGACTTCACTGGTGCAGCTTTGGCTGAAATCAAGAAGTTGGGTGCCACACACATCTGGTACACAGGTCTCATCGAGCATGCCACCAAGAGCGACTACTCTCAGTATGGCATTCAGCGTGACCACCCTGCTGTTGTGAAAGGAATGGCAGGAAGTCCGTATGCCATCAAGGACTACTACGACATCGACCCCGACCTCGCCACGAAGGTGCCTGAACGCATGAAGGAATTTGAGAACCTCATCATGCGTACTCACAAGGCTGAACTGAAGATGATTATCGACTTTGTGCCCAATCACGTAGCACGTCAGTACCATTCTGACGCCAAGCCTGAAGGCGTGCGTGATTTGGGAGAAGATGATGACAAAAGTGAGGCATTCCACCCCGACAACAACTTCTACTACATGCCTGGCACACAGTTCTCGCCCAACTTCTCACTGCATGACGACGAGATGGGCGACTACGTGGAGATGCCAGCCAAGGTGACGGGCAATGACTGCTTCACCCCTTGGGTGAGCCAGAACGACTGGTACGAGACCGTCAAGCTCAACTACGGAGTTGACTATCAAGGCACTCGCCAGCTCATCTTCTGTCCTTCCACCCCAAGCACTTGGCTCAAGATGCGCGACATCCTGCTGTTCTGGGCCAGCAAAGGCATCGACGGTTTCCGTTGCGATATGGCAGAGATGGTGCCTTGCAACTTCTGGGGATGGGTCATTCCACAGGTGAAAGCCAAATACCCCGACATCATCTTCATTGCTGAGGTGTATAACCCACATGAGTATCGCGAATACATCTATCGTGGACATTTCGATTACCTGTATGACAAGGTGGGGCTCTACGACACCATCCGTTCTGTGATGGGCGGCAACACAGCCACCTGCATCACAGGCGCTTGGCAGAGTGTAGATGACATCCAGAGCCACATGCTCAACTTCCTCGAGAATCACGACGAACAGCGCATCGCCTCCAAGTTTTTCGCAGGCAATGCAGAGAAGGGTAAACCTGCCCTACTTGTCAGCGCCTTGATGAACACCAACCCCATGATGATCTACTTCGGTCAGGAGTTGGGCGAACAGGGCATGTATTCAGAGGGATTCAGCGGACAGGACGGACGCACCACCATCTTCGACTACTGGACGATTGACCTCATCCGCCGTTGGAGAAACAACAATAAGTTTGACGGCACGCTCTTGTCGAAGGAGGAAAAGGACTTGCAGAAGTACTATACGAAGGTGCTGAACATCTGCAACACAGAGAAAGCAGTTCGTGACGGTCTGTTCTTCGACATCATGTATGTGAACTACAATCAAGGCATGAACGAGCATCGCCAGTTTGCTTTCCTCCGCAAAAAGGACAAGGAACTGCTCTTCGTCATCGCCAACTTCGACGACCAGCCAGCCCGTTCGTGGGTGAAGATTCCTGCACACGCTTTCGAGTGCCTCGACATCCCGGTCAGCGACAAGGAGCGTGAGTGCAAAGATCTCCTGACAGGCAAGAAAGAAAAGAAGGCGCTCATCCCTGATGGCACCCTCTATGTGGAAGTCCCAGCCAATGGCGGCAAGGTGTTGAAATTCAAACTTTAGAAATTATACGCTAAGCCAAGCGTAAAATACTCCTTAAACTGGAAGAAGCCGAGAGTGTTGTCATAATACTTTCGGCTTCTGTTGTCATCGAAGCGCCAAAGCGTATAGACCTCACTGGAGATGTATTTGTTGAATTGGAAGGAAAGCACATTCTCCATCTCCGACTCCACATACTCGTAGGAGGTGAAGTAGTAGAAACGGCACTTCCAACTGAGGTCCTTCACAATCTTAATCTTCGAATTGAACTCTATCTTCGAACCGAAATCCTGCTGAAAGTCCTTCCCTTTCATGTTGTAGGAGTTATGGATGGTCTCCTCTTCGTCGTTAATGAGACGCATCTTATATGAAAATGGCAAGAGTGCAAGAGAGAAACTGTTGCCATTCTTGAATTTCGGTTTCCAGTCCATACCAAGAGAGACATACACATCCAATGGTGCAAGAAACTTGGAATAAGTGTGGCGGTCATTCGCCTTATGACCTGGCAGGAACTGCGATTTCGCTTCAGCAGAAACCGTATAGTACCAATTCTTCGCAGCCTTGATACCCAACTTGGAAGACAGGTCTATCTTGTCGTTGTTGGTCAAGTAGCGATGAATGGAATCAGAAGTGGCAGTCACAAAACCCAGACGGAGGTCGAGCTTATTATCCCATTGCACTCGCTTCTGGTCGTTGTAATTCGCCTCAAGCACCAGATTAGACAGCATCGTCACATTGTTGTTGCCACCCTTGTACCAGTTCTCCGAGAAGTAATTCTGCGTGAATTGAAGGGAGAATTTACCAGTGGTCGTCCAGAAGTTCGGCCTGACAATCTGAAGGTCCACCTCCACATTGTCCAGCACATCAGCCACATCCTTGATTTCTTCCACCTTATCATAAATAGAGGACAAATCCTCCACCTTCGTTCCCACTACAGAAACAGGCGACACCGTCTCCTCTGAGGCTATCTGCGCATCAGAATAATGGAATAACTGGGGATACTGGGCATACGTTCCCAAGAGCACATCATTAATCGAGGCATTGATATGCTGACGTTCACGAAGACCTGGTGTCGTTTGCAGCGGACCATCCACATCTCTTGGCAACACGTAGTTCAGGTGAAATTTATTGTCCAACACAGAACGGAAAAAGACGCCAGGACCAAATAACTTATAGTAATAAGGAGACATCTGCATCTCGTTGGAATCGGCAGGCACCTCCATCACATTCTTTCGAATCTGAGTCAGTTCTCTTTTGTATTTCGACACGATGGCAGAGGCTTCACGCGAATAGCTGGGGCGTTGAGAGAAGCCCTCCAACGACGTGAAGAATATCATTGCCAACAAAAGAGGAAACTGGTACTTGTTCATATACATAACATCATATTTCTTGCAAATTTAAGGCTTTTTACTGACAAAATCATCACAACATCTACATTTTCGGCGATAAAATTTCCTACATTCAAGAAAAAGAACTAAATTTGCACTTCGAATGAGTTTGAGGCATGTCTCAGACTCACCCAAAGACAACAACAAACAAGATTATAAACAACTTAATTTTCAACAACTATGCCAAACGGTAAGAAGAAGAAAAGACACAAGA
>JAGAAZ010000069.1 GCA_017614895.1 Bacteroidaceae bacterium
AGAAACCATCAACTACCGCACTTACAAGCCTGAGCGCGATGGTCTCTTCTGCGAACGTATCTTTGGTCCTACCAAGGACTATGAGTGCCATTGCGGCAAGTACAAGCGCATTCGCTATAAGGGTATCGTCTGCGACCGATGTGGTGTGGAAGTGACAGAGAAGAAGGTACGTCGTGAGCGCACTGGTCACATCGCATTGGTGGTGCCAGTAGCACACATCTGGTATTTCCGTTCTTTGCCTAACAAGATTGGTTATCTTCTTGGTCTTCCAACAAAGAAACTCGACGCTGTCATCTACTACGAGCGTTATCTCATCATTCAGGCAGGTGTAGCTGAGGATGCTGACAAGAACATCCTCAATGGTGAACTCCTCTCTGAGGAAGATTACTACGACATCGTTGACAACCTCGACCCCAATAATGAGTTGCTCCCAGACGATGATCCTAACAAGTTTATCGCTATGATGGGTGCTGAGGCCATTGAGTATATGCTCAAGCGCATCGACCTCGACCACCTTGCTAACGAGTTGCGTGCTGCAGCCGACAAGGATGGTTCCGTTCAGCGTAAGACAGAAGCGCTCAAGCGTTTGCAGGTGGTTGAGTCCTTCCGTGCAAGTAAGGGCAAGAGCCGTCCTGAATGGATGATTATGCACAACATCCCTGTGACACCTCCAGACCTCCGTCCGCTCGTGCCACTGGATGGTGGACGTTTTGCCACTTCCGACCTCAACGACCTCTATCGTCGTGTTATCATCCGTAACAACCGACTCAAGAGACTTATTGAGATCAAGGCTCCAGATGTGATTCTCCGTAACGAGAAGCGTATGCTTCAGGAGGCTGTCGATTCTCTCTTCGACAACTCTCGTAAGAGCAGTGCCGTGAAGAGTGAGAGCAACCGTCCATTGAAGTCTCTCTCCGACGCCCTCAAGGGTAAGCAGGGACGTTTCCGTCAGAATCTGCTCGGTAAGCGTGTTGACTACTCTGCACGTTCTGTGATTGTCGTAGGTCCTGAGCTGAACATGGGTGAGTGCGGTCTGCCAAAACTTATGGCTGCAGAATTGTACAAGCCATTCGTGATCCGTAAGCTCATCGAGCGTGGTATCGTGAAGACTGTCAAGTCAGCCAAGAAGATTGTTGACCGTCGTGATCCTGTGGTTTGGGACATCCTCGAATACGTGATGAAGGGTCATCCTGTGCTCCTCAACCGTGCACCTACACTGCACCGTCTGGGTATTCAGGCATTCCAGCCACGCATGATTGAAGGTAAGGCTATCCAGTTGCACCCACTCGCATGTACAGCGTTCAACGCCGACTTCGACGGTGACCAGATGGCTGTTCACCTCCCACTCTCTAACGAGGCAATTCTTGAGGCTCAGCTTTTGATGCTTCAGTCACACAATATTCTTTCTCCTGCCAGTGGTGAACCTATCACGGTTCCTTCTCAGGATATGGTGCTCGGACTTTACTACATCTCTAAGGTACGTCCAGGTGCAAAGGGAGAAGGTCTCACATTCTATGGTCCAGAAGAGGCAATCATTGCTTTCAACGAAGGCAAGGTGGATGTGCATGCCCTCATCAAGTGTGTTGTTCGCGACATTGACGAGAACGGCAATCCATACAAGCATCTGGTGGAGACCACAGTTGGTCGTATCATCATCAACGATGTGATTCCAGAGGAGATTGGCTACGTGAATGAGGTCATTGGTAAGAAGGCATTGAAGAAGGTCATTACTCGCGTCATCAAGGGTGTGGGTATGGCTCGTGCCTGCGAATTCCTCGATGGTATCAAGAACCTCGGTTATCGTAAAGCATACGAGGGCGGTCTGTCCTTCGTGCTCGACGACATCATCATTCCTGCTGAGAAAGAAAAGATCGTTCAGGACGGTCACGATGCCGTTGACCAGATTACAATGAACTATCAGATGGGTCTGATCACCGACAAGGACCGTTACCAGCAGGTAGTGGAAACTTGGACGAAGGTGAATGACTCGCTCAAGAAGACCCTGATGAAGCAGATGACTGAGGCTGACCAAGGTTTCAACGCAGTCTTCATGATGCTTGACTCTGGTGCCCGTGGTTCTGCCGACCAGATTTCTCAGTTGGCAGGTATGCGTGGTCTGATGGCAAAGCCTCAGAAGGCAGGTGCTTCCGACAATAACATCATTGAGAACCCAATCCTTTCTAACTTTAAGGAAGGTATGTCCGTGTTGGAGTACTTCATCTCTACACACGGTGCTCGTAAGGGTCTTGCTGATACAGCCCTCAAGACAGCCGATGCAGGTTATCTGACTCGTCGTCTGGTCGATGTATCTCACGATGTCATCATCAACGAGGAAGACTGTGGTACGCTTCGCGGCTTGATCTGCACAGCCCTCAAGGATGGCGACCGCGTGGTGGCATCTTTGGCTGAGCGTATCCTCGGTCGTGTATCTGTTCATGATATTGTTAATCCTAAGACCAACGAACTCATCGTTGCCAGTGGTGAGGAAATCACTGACCGCATCGCTGCTGAGATCGAAGGTTGTGGCATTGAGAGCGTCGAGATTCGCTCCGTCCTCACTTGCGAGAGCAAGAAGGGTGTCTGCATGAAGTGTTACGGACGTAACCTCGCTACGCAGCGCATGGTGCAGAAGGGTGAGGCTGTCGGCGTCATCGCAGCACAGGCTATTGGTGAGCCAGGTACGCAGTTGACACTCCGTACGTTCCACGCCGGTGGTGTCGCAGGTAACGCTGCTGCCAACGCACAGATTAAGGCAAAGAATAAGTCTAAGATAGAAATCGATGAATTGCGCACTGTCGCACGTCCTACTGCTGAGCATCCTGAAGGTCAGGTGGTGGTTGGTCGTCTGGCAGAACTCCGATTCCTCGACCTCAATACAGGCATCATCCTGTCAACCGTTCCAGTGCCATACGGCGCTAACCTCTATGCAAAGTCTGGCGACACTGTTGAGGCTGGTCAAGTTATCGCTGACTGGGATCCATTCAACTCTGTCATCGTGACTGAGTTCGATGGTGTGGCTGAGTTCGAGGGCGTGAAGGAAGGTCTTACCTACCGTGTGGATGTCGATGAAACGACAGGTCTCCGCGACCTTATCGTGACTGAAGCAAAGGACCGCGCTGCTGTGCCATACTGCCACATCCTCGACAAGAAGGGTGGGGAACTGCTTCGTACTTACTCATTCCCAATCAATGGTCACATCATTGTGGAGGATGGACAGAAGCTCAAGGCCGGTGACATCCTCGTGAAGATTCCACGTTCTGTGGCTAAGGCAGGCGATATCACGGGTGGTCTTCCACGTGTGACTGAGCTCTTCGAGGCACGTAACCCATCTAATCCTGCTATTGTGGCAGAAATCGATGGTGAGGTGACGATGGGTAAGGTGAAGCGTGGTAACCGCGAAATCATCCTCACCTCTAAGGTGGGTGACGTCCGCAAGTACCTCGTGCCACTGTCCAAGCAGATTCTGGTGCAGGAGAACGACTACGTTCGTGCTGGTACACCACTTTCTGACGGTGCCATCACCCCAGCCGACATCCTTGCCATCAAGGGTCCTACCGCTGTACAGGAGTACATCGTGAACCAGGTGCAGGATGTGTATCGTATGCAGGGTGTGTCCATCAACGACAAGCACTTCGAAATAATCGTGCGTCAGATGATGCGCAAGGTGAAGATCGAAGATGCCGGCGACACTCGCTTCCTCGAAGAGGGTATCGTGGACAAGCTCGACTTCCTCGAGGAGAACGACCGCATCTGGGGCAAGAAGTTTGTCACTGACGCAGGTGACTCTGAGACGCTGGAGCCAGGTATGATCATCACAGCCCGTAAGCTTCGCGACGAGAACTCAATGCTGAAGCGTCGTGACCTCAAGCTCGTGCAGACACGTGATGCCATTCCTGCTACCTCAGTACAGATTCTGCAAGGTATCACCCGTGCAGGTCTCGGCAGCAAGTCGTTCATGTCTTCTGCATCATTCCAGGAGACCACGAAGGTGCTTAACGAGGCAGCTATCTGTGGCAAGAGCGACTCACTCGAAGGCATGAAGGAGAACGTGATTTCTGGTCACCTCATTCCTGCTGGTACAGGTATGCGCGACTTCGAAAAGATTGTCGTTGGCGCTAAGGAAGACTTCCAGGCTGTTGAGCGTCGTCCGTTCGATGCCGATATGGTATTCTCTTCATTCGACAACGAATTCTAATTCATACAATCCTAAACAAAGAGGGGGCAGAAGTGTTCAGCTTTTGCTCCCTCTTCTTTTTTCCCCTTTTTATTTTGTATTGTGCTCGATTTGCACTAACTTTGCAACATCAAAACCTATAGACAATGAAAAAGACGATTATTTGGACACTTGTGGCGCTGGTGGTGCTGGGCATCGCTGGGTTTGTGGCTTGGCGTTTCTGGCCTGTGGAGACCATCAATCTGGAGGAGTACACCCCTTCGGAGGAGTTTGAGCCTGCGTATGAGGCGATGAAGGCGAAGACACCAGCCTATGACATTGAGGAGACGGTGAAGGCGATGAATGCGCTGGAAGTGGCTCAGTATCAGTCGGAGGATTTCATGTCCTACTTGGAGTATGTGGCGAAGCAGGACTTCAGCAAGGTGGCACCCGAGGTGCTGGAGCAGAAGAAGAAGCTTTTCCCGATTCTGCAACGACTGTACGAATTGCAGAAGGAGCATGAGGAGCTGGACGATGTGTGGATGCTGATGCGTAGTGCGACGAGTGGCGCCAGCACGTTCGTCTCGGAAGTGAATCCTGTGGGCGTGCTGGGCTCGATGCTGACAGGCGATGCCACGCTGAGCACCATTTCTGTGACGGGTGGTATGGAAAAGGCACAGACGGCTGCCTTCGACGAATATGAGAAGCAGAAAGAGCTGAAGCGGAAGTTGGAGCGTGAGATTGAGTCTGTGCGGATGAGCTACATTGAATACCTGGAGGATTATGCCCCCATCTATTATAAGTATATGCAGGAGTGGGATGCCTTGTGTCTGAAGAAGGATAAGGCGTACATCGACCTCTATGGGGGCAATCCGCTGGATGCCTACAACCAGACGCAGGAGATTCTCAAGGAATACCCCACCAACAGGGAGGCATTGCTGTTGAAGGGCTTGTCGCTGATCCAATTATCGGATGTTGCCCCCAAAGCAACCCTTGAAAACACCTCTCAACTGTCAACTGATTCCATTGATGGCAATTCCCTTGAAATGGGTCAACCTGACGAGCGGATGAGCCTTCTCCTTGAGGCAGAAACCACACTCGACCAATACATCAAGCTGTATCCCACCCGTTCTGCCCCAGCTTTGGTGCTGAAGGGCTTGCTCTATCGTGAACAGGGTGAGGTCGCCAAGGCTGTGTCATACTTCGATCAAGCCTCGATGGAGTATCCACGTCAAGCGGCTGCGCTGAATGACTTGCTCGACAGCTACAAGGCTCGCACCTATTTGAACAAGTCGGCAGAGGGTAAGTATCTGCTCAGGTTCTATCGTTCCACGATGGAGGGCTTTGGCATCTTCAGCCCAGAGTTGCTGAAGGCTCACTACTATGCTGAGCACGGTGATGTGGATCATTGCAAGGAGGAAATCTTCAAGCATTTCTACCGTCGTGCCAATCAGGGTGTGTATGACGGCCTGCTGAGCGATATGCAGTATTGCGAGGAGAACATGTACAGCAGTTTCCGTCAGATCCTGATGGAGCAGTCTTTCCTCGATGTGGCAGTGGAACCCACCATGAACTGGACGCTCTCCGACAAGGATGACGAAATCAAGGTGACCATCAACAACCGTTCCGACATCGATCTGGAGAACGTGCGCATCTTCCTCTGTCTCCACTACACGGACATGTACAAGGACGAGTACGATGTGCAGAAACTCCCATCGGTCAACATCATCAAGCATCACGACAAGACCGAACTGGGCGTGGTGAAGCTGAAATATGAGGACAAGAAGTACAACGACATCACACGCATCCGAGCCATTGCGATGACCGACAACAAGATTTGCTGGATTGACAATGTGGATTATAAGTATATGAAGGCGCAGGAGACATCACGGAAGTCTTCTGGAAAAACTGCCAACACAAAACCCTCTGTCAAGCAACAGCTCCTCGAGGACTTCAATGTGGATAACGGGAAACTCCAGTCTCTCATTCAAGAAAAGACGAAGGTGTATGGTACAGCGAGCGACGGCAACCTGTGGAATGACGTGAAGCGTGATGTGAAAAACCTTGTGACGGGCAAGGACAAGAAGCTGCGCATCGAACTGCCACGCATCCTCACCCTCATCGACCCCGTCTTCTCCCTCTATCAGCTGAACGACAAGGACAAGTCGGTGCGCCCCTCTGAGAACTACCTCTCAGGCGAAAACATCCGTCTGAAGTTCGACTACGAGCCCAAGCAGGATGAGACCATCCCCCTCTACATCTACAGCGACTTCGCCAACTTCAAGGTCACCATCAAGTTTGAAGGTGGCAAGCCTGTCGTGAAGAAGGTGGAGCTGGTTTAGAGTGCCAATTCTTCACTTCTCCCTTTTACCTTCTTCGGTACGTTGATTCTGTAAATCGCATGGAGGATTCCATACGATGGGATCACGTTGTTGAAAGTCTCTGTGCGACCCTGTGCATTCACGGTGCGCTGCACGTTGGAGAGGTTGCCCAGAAGGTCAAAGCCATCGAACATGATGGTCAGCTTGCCCTTCATCAAACGCTTGGAGAGTCGTGCGTTCCACACCAGTTCGTTCGTGTTCATCGAAGGTTCGCTGTAGCCTCTTCTGCTGTACATCGTGATGTCGCTTGATACTTGGAAGTCCAGCGGCAGTTCCAACGTTGCGTTAGCTCCGTAGTTGAAGGTATAGACGTTCATGGCGTTGAAGCCTTCACGATCGCTGGCAGAATGCTGGTAACTGAGGTTGCCAGTGGTGCCGAACGAATATTTGCTGGAAGGTCGCCAGGTGAGTGAGACATAGTCGTTGACGTTGTCGTTCTTCACCACCGATTTGGTGGCTCTGTCGCTCAGGTTCGTACCACTCAAATCGACACTGTTGTTGTGACCATAGCTCACTCGCTGTCCAAGACGCCATTTGTCGTCCTTGTCCAAGGCGATGTTGATGCCTATGTGTGTGTTCATGTTCCAGTTGCCGTTCACGTTCTCTGGCATCACAGTCCTCACACCCGTTTCCTTGTTATAGATGAAGCCTGATGCCACAGCATTCTCAGTGATGCCTCCCATCACAGCGGCATTGACGAAGATCTTGCCGTATTTGGCATGTCCACTGATATTGGCATTATGCGTGCGTGTGTTCTTCAAGTTCGGATTTCCCAACGTAATGTAGAGCGGGTTGCTGTCGTCGCGGATGTTCAGCAGGCTCGTCATACCTGGTGCATTTGTGTTCAAGTTGTAGCTGACATTGAATCCACGGTTCTTTCTGTATTTCTCGTGGCTGAAATAGATGCCAGGGTTGATGAACGCTGTGTTGCGAGTCATCAGCGTATCGACCTGTGTGCCTCGCAGATAATCCATTTTTTCTCTGATGAAGGGGATGTGGAATGAGAAGGTCAGCTGCACGAATTTTTCTTCTGAGGTCTTTGGTGTGAGGGTGTAGTCAATGTTCGTCTGATGGATGGTGGTCTTCGTCTTTGAGTGCGAACTGTTTTCTGCATCGAGGGTAGTCAGCATTTCCTCCATCGAGGGTAGGGTGCCCAGTGGATGGAACACGCCTGTTGCGGATGAGGAAGCTGTGTCCCATTCTTTCAGCTTGTTCAGCAGATAGAGCGATTGGTTGTTATCGTTATAATTATAGCTGAAATTGTAGCGCATATTGAGGCGATGGTGCTGTTCCTGATCCAGCGCGATGCCCATGTTGGCGCCCGCATTGGCCTGTTGCGAACGATCCTTGTTAGGAGTGTATCGGTTGCGGAAGTCCGTTGGCAATGTCGTGGAGTTGGGATAGTCCAGTGTGTAGTGCTCAAAACTTTCGCTCTTTTGGTCGGAGAACTGGTAGCCGTAGGTCAGATTGAGATCAATATAGTCATTGTGGGCAGGGGTGAATGAGAAGAAACCCTCTATGCCGCCGTTTGCCTGATGACCTTTTCCCTTGCTTGATGTGAGGGTGCGGTTGATGGCATATTTCTTCAGCAATTCGCCTGCATTGGGAGCCATGATGCTGTCCATCCAAGCCTTGCCCAACTGCGATGCCACATCTTCCATCAGCGTCACACTGCCATTGTCGCCCCGATTATCCCATTTCCGATAGTTGAACGACGGACGGAACGTGAGGAAATAGTGCTTGAAGGTCTCTCCCAAACCTCTGGAGCCGTCCAACGTGATGTCTTGGTTGGTGTTGAGGTTCCAAGAATAGTTGCGGCTACTCTGGAACGAACGGCCATACGTGTCGCCTCCTTCGAGGAAGGTGGCATTGCTGGTGTTCGAACTGTTGTCTGTATCCACGTAGGAGCCGTTCACGCTGGCCATGAAGCGGTAGCTATCCTCCTTGTCTCTCATGTAGTTGCCACCCACATTGTAGCTGGTGGTCAATCCACCCGATTGTGACAGCTGTCCCCATTCTCCCTCATAACCAGCACCTCCAGTGTCGTTCAGGTTGTTCACGTTCGCATAGACATTGAGACGCGAATTGTCGGTGAAACGCAAGCCAAACAGCCTGCCCATCCATTTCGTGTCGAGCTTATCGTTCTGATTTCTGAAGAAGGTGGTACCCACACCTCCCTCGGCATTGGCAATCCATCCTGTCGCATACTCGCGTTTCAGCTTCACATTCATCACCAGCTCCTTCTTCGTCACCTTCTCACGGGGCGATCCTTTCACGCTCTCTGGCACCCGTTCATACGACTGGATGTTCTTCACCATATAGGCAGGCATATTCTCCAGCATCAATTCTCGGTCGCTGTCGAAGAAGTTCTTACCGTTCAGCAGCAAGGCATCCACCTGTCTGCCGTTCACCTTGATGACACCTCCCTTTTCCAGCTCCACGCCTGGCAGCTGCTTGATGAGGGTGTTCAGCATCGAACCTTCCGCCAGGTTGAAGGCATCGGCATCATACACCAGCGTGTCACCATTCATGTAGAATTTCAGCTTCGTCGCCACCACCACGATCTCGTCCAGCTCAATCTCGTTCTTCTTGGGGACCGTGTGCAGGTAAATCGTCTTCATGGTCATATACCGTTCCCGTTTGTATATCTTCTTCACTTCAAACGGCACATATTTCGTCACATAGCCATCAGCCTCCACCTTCACCAGATATTTGCCTGCCTGCTTGATGGGGAAGTACATGAAGGAACTTTTGTAATATTCTTCATCGTGGTATTCCACATGAACGGTGTCGGCATGTGTGCTGTCCGCTGCCCACACCAGTTCTGCCTTTACGCCCTTGATGGCCTCGTGGGTGATGTGGTCTTTGACGTCGGTGTAAACAACCGGGCTTTTGGTGTCTGTCTTCGTTGTGTCAGTATCAGCTGTACTATTGGGCGCACCGATCTGTGCCGACATAGTCAAAGCGACCGTCAGCATCAGCAGTGATAGAATAGATTTCAAATTCATGGGGAAATAGGAGTGATTCTATTAATTTGCTACAAAGTTACGCTTTCATATCCATATACTGACACTTGTTTAATAATCGTTGGCATTTCACCCTCCCGATTTAAGAAACTTTATTATTTTTTCTTTGGTGATGTTGGTGATGTGAAGGAAATGTCGTAAATTTGCCACCAAATCAATGACATCAAAAAAACGATTCACATGAAAAAGATGAAAAGCTTAAAATGGATGATGCTGGTGGTGCTCACAGCCATCCTCGCCAGTTGTGGCACCACTTCACAAGTGCCCGTCACGGGACGTAAACAGAGACTCGTCGTCAGCGACGAAGAGGTGATGAGCCTCAGCAATCAGGAGTATCAGAATTACATGAAGTCGGCAAAAATCTCCACCAATGCCACCAACACGGCGATGGTGAAGCGTTGCGGACAGCGGTTGGCAAGTGCTGTGGAAACCTATCTGAGAAACAATGGGTTGGCGAACGAAGTGACGAACTACAAGTGGGAGTTCAACCTCGTGCAGAACAACCAGGTGAACGCCTTCTGTATGCCAGGCGGCAAAATCGTGGTGTATGAGGGCATCCTGCCCGTCACCCAAGACGAAGCTTCCCTTGCCATCGTCCTCGGACATGAAATCGCCCACGCTGTGGCGAAGCACTCCGCAGAGCGCATCAGCAACGAATACAAGCAGCAGACAGCGATGACGGTGCTGGGTGGTGTAGCGTCAATGGCGGGTATGGGAACGAATACGGCGAGCATCGTATCCAGCGTCCTCGGTGTGGGCACTCAGGCATGGACATCAGGATTCTCGCGCAGTCAGGAGAGTGAAGCTGACCATATCGGACTCATCTTCGCCGCAATGGCAGGCTACGACCCACAGGGAGCACTGGCATTCTGGCAGCGTATGGCAGCGGCAGGCAACAGCTCCAACTCCATCTTCAGCGACCACCCCTCCGACGAGAAGCGCATCAAGCAGATCCAAGGATGGATTCCTGAAGCCATGAAGTACTACAAGCCAGCTTCCACCACCACAACCACTACTTCAAACGCAGCCACTTCCACCAAGACATTGAAGTATTCCACCAAGAAGAAATAAAAAGCTTCTTACCTCTCACCTCTTTCTTGCCTCCCTAGGCAGGGAAAAAGTTTTTCCTAACTAGGGCGCAAATTTTTGTGGTTTTGAATCACAGTGTGGTCACGATGGTCATGGTCATTTTGGTCAAAATCGTTTTCTGGTTGTCAAAATCCGCCACTATAATAAATATATTATATTTATATATAGTGAGCCAAATGACCGCATCCGAAATTGAAAATGACCATTTTGACCTTGACCACTTTGACCGCGACAAAGCATTGGATGTACTTCCTAAAAAAAGTTGAAAAAATTAGGGAGATATTTGGAAAGTGAAAATAAATGTGTATCTTTGCAACGTGTTCTTAGGAACACAGGAAAGAGAATAACAATCAAAACCTTAATAATATGAAAAAGAAAGATTCGCCAAGTTGGGCTGTTGCTCTTGCAACGATGGTCTTTGGTCTGACATCCTGCAGTGTAGATATGCCCAAGGAGACACAGTCGTCATTCGAAACAATGACCGTGAAGAAATCTGATATTGAAGTTCCCTACAAGTTCAGTGCCAGGATGAAAGGTCAGAACGACGTAACGGTAACGCCACAGGTTAGTGGCCAATTGGTAAAAATTTGCGTGACTGAAGGTCAGCAGGTGAAACAAGGGCAGACGCTCTTTGTCATCGACCAGCGCAACGCGCAGTTGGAGTTAGAGGCTGCACAGGCCAACCTGCAGGCTGCATTGGCTCAGGAGAACTCTGCCAAGCTGGAGTACGAATCAAACAAGAATCTGTTTGACAAGAAGATCGTGAGCAGTTACATGCTGAGCAACTCAGAGAACTCCTACAAACAGGCGCAGGCAGCGGTGGCACAGGCACGGGCTTCTGTGAACCGTGCGAAAGTGAACCTCGGTTTTTGCACCATCACGGCTTCCGTATCTGGCATTATCGGTGAGATTCCCGTGCGTGTTGGTGATCAGGTTTCGCCGATGACACAATTGACCATGCTGAGTGGCAATACGACGATGTACGCAGAGTTCTCGGTGACAGAGGGCATTGTTGAGTCTATGGTGCAGGAAGGCGTGAAGGCTTCCGATTTGGAGAAACATATCGCCAACTTGCCCGAAGCGACGTTTGTCATGAAGAATGGTACGGAGTATCCCCACAAGGGTCATGTCATCAGCCTGACTGGTATCGTGAATGCCGCTACAGGCTCGTTGACCAGTAAGGTGTCGTTCCCCAATCCCGACGGTCATCTGTACTCTGGCATACAGGGTACGGTGGTGATGAACTTCGCTGAGAAGGGTGTGATTGTCGTTCCTCAAAATGCTGTGGTGCGCCTTCAGGACAAGTCTCTGGTTTATAAAGTACAGGCCGACAGTATCGCTACCGCTGTTGATGTGACAACAGAAGATACTGGTAATGGTAAGGACTTCATCGTCACCAGTGGTTTGAAGGTGGGCGACAAGATCGTGACCACTGGCGCAAACAACGTGACGGAAGGACAGAAGGTGCTTTTCCCGAAGGAAGAGAAAAGTGAAAAATGAAAAGTGAAAAGTGAAAAATTTGCTTCCGCATGAAGAACAATATCTTTATCAATAAATATGTGATGGCATGTGCCATCTCGATTGTGATAGCGCTGGTGGGCTATATTTCGATGAGCACACTGTCCGTGGAGCAATACCCTGACATCGCGCCGCCTACGGTGCTGGTCAGCACCAGTTACTCCGGTGCGGACGAGAACACGGTGACGAAGTCGGTCATCCAGCCTCTCGAAGAGGCCATCAACGGTGTGACAGACATGACCTACATGACCTCCAAGGCTTCCTCGAACGGTAGCGTTAGTATCAATGTTTACTTCAAGCAGGGCGTCGATGCCGACATGGCGGCGGTGAACGTGCAGAACCGTGTAGCCCGTGCCCAGGCCTTGCTGCCTGCCGACGTGAACAAAGTGGGTGTGTCGGTACAGAAACAGCAGAGCAACATTCTGCAGATTTTTGCCGTGAAGAGTGTTGACGGCAAATACGACGAGGACTTCATCTCTAACTATGTTGATATCAATATCAGACCGCGTCTGATGCGTATCACTGGCGTAGGTAACGTGCTGAGTCTGGGTAACACCTACGCCCTGCGCATTTGGCTGAAACCCGACGTGATGGCACAGTACGGCCTGACTCCCGACGAGATCTTCGCAGCCATCGGCGGACAGAGTTTCGTGTCGGCTGTGGGTTCACTGGGTGAGCAGTCAGAAAACTCCTACCAGTACTCGATGCAGTACAAGGGAACGCTGAAAAGTGTTGAGGAGTTCAACGACATCGTGCTGCGCACCAGCGGTGGCGGTATGCTGCACCTGAGCGATGTGGCAGAGGTGAAGATTGGAGCCATGAGCTACAACTTCACGTCGAACATCCAGGACAAGCCAGGTGCCCTCTTCATGGTGTTCCAGGCACCGGGTGCCAACGCTACTGAGGTGAATGCCCGTATCAACAAGACATGTGAGGAAATGAAGAAGTCGATGCCTGCCGGACTGGAGTTCGTCACCATGATGACCAGCGATGACTTCCTCTTTGCTGCCATTCATAATGTGGTCGAGACGTTGATCATCGCCATCATTCTCGTGATCTTGGTGGTCTATTTCTTCCTGCAGAACTTCAAGGCCACCATCATCCCTTCTATCTCGATTATCGTGTCGCTGTTGGGCACTTTTGCCATCGTCTCGCTGGCAGGTTTCTCGCTCAACATCCTGACGCTCTTCGCCTTGGTATTGGCCATCGGTACGGTGGTGGATGATGCCATCGTGGTGGTGGAGGCAGTGATGGCGAAGATGGAGGGTGGTATCAGCGATGCCCGCGAGGCCACCCGTCAGGCCATGAGCGAGGTGTCGGTGGCTGTGGTATCGTGTACTTTAGTATTTATGGCTGTGTTCGTCCCCGTGACCTTCATGCCCGGTACCTCAGGCACGTTCTTCACCCAGTTTGGTGTGACCATCGCCTCGTCTGTAGGTCTGTCATGCGTGTCGGCCCTGACGCTCTGTCCAGCTCTCTGCGCCATTATGCTGAAAGTGACCGATGGCAAGAAGGAAGGCAAGAGCCTGAATTACTACACCAAGAAGGCTTACACTGTGAGCTATAATGCCATTTTCAATAAATACAGCAAGAGCGTCCAGAAGTTCATCAAGCGCCCTGTCTTGGCATGGAGCATCTTGGCACTGGCCGCTGTGTTGCTGGTGTTCTTCATGAAGAGCCTGCCATCAGGTCTCGTGCCACAGGAGGACCAGGGCGTATTCCTGGCAGAAGTGCGCGTTCCTGAAGGCACCACCTTGCAGCAAACCCGTGAAATCGTGAAGCAGGTGGAGGCCAAGGTGAAGAAGATTCCAGAGTTGGAGAGCTTTGCGATATGCTGCGGTTACGGTATGGCATCAGGCGAGGGTTCCAATTTCGCCACCCTGATTGTCCGTCTGAAGAATTGGGATGAGCGTCCGGGCATGAACCATCTGATCGACCTCGTCATGTACCGTTTCTACTACGACTGTATGGACATCAAGAACGTGCAGGTGCTGCCTTTCCAGATGCCGCAGATTCCTGGCTATGGTACCAGCAACAGCGTGAGTCTGGTGGTGGAAGACCCCACCGACGGCAACCTGTCTGAATTTGCTAAGCATACCGAGCAGTTCTTGGCTAAGCTGTCCGAGCGACCTGAGATCGGCTCTGCCATGTCGTCCTACTCTGAGCGTTACCCGAAGTATCAGGTTGATGTTGATGCTGCCCAGTGCGACCGTGCCGGCGTTTCGCCTGCTGCCGTACTGAACACACTTGGCTCCTTCTGTGGCGGCGCTTACATCGGCAACTTCAACCAGTTTGGTAAGGTCTATCGTATCATGGCTGCTGCTTCGCCCGAGTATCGTCTTGACCCGTCATCGCTCAACAACATCTTTGTGCAGGTGAAGGACGGCAAGATGGCTCCTATTTCTGAGTTCGTTTCACTGAAGGAGATTGTCGGCCCGTCGAACATCGAGCACTTCAACCTGTTCCAAAGTATTACTTGCTTCGTGACTGCAGGTAGTGGCTACACCGAGGGTGATGCCCACCAAGCGATTGCCGAAGTGTTCAAGGAGACGATGTCCAGCACTGCTACTTATGAGTACAGCGGCATGTCGCGCGAGCTTGAGGAGGCTTCAAACTCCAATGCCACCGCCCTTATCTATGTTATCTGCGCCATCCTGATTTACCTCATTTTGGCATCGCTCTATAACTCATGGTTCACACCAATGGCCGTTCTCCTGAGTGTGCCTTTCGGACTGATGGGTGCTTTTGTTTTCGCCTACTTCGGTTCGTTGCTCCACCTGCCTGGTATGGACAACAACATCTATCTGCAGACGGGTGTCATCATGCTCATCGGTCTGTTGGCAAAAACGGCCATCCTGATTACCGAATTTGCATCTGAACGCCGAGCCCAAGGACTGAGCATCATGGATGCGGCTTTCGAGGCTTGCAAGGAGCGTCTTCGTCCCATTTTGATGACCGTTGTCACGATGATTGCTGGTATGATACCGCTCGTCATCGAAGGTGGTGCCGGTGCTAACGGCAACCGTGCCCTCGCACTGGGTGTTATCGGTGGTATGACTGTGGGCACCATTGCACTGCTCTTCGTTGTCCCAGCCTTCTTCATCGCGTTCCAGAAATTGCACGAGAAATTCCAAGGGAAGGAAGTAGAAGTGAAGAGTGAAAAATGAAAAGTGAATAATTTGCTACCGCATATGAAAATAAAGAATATCATTATCGCAGCAGCCGTAGCTATGTCACTCACAGGCTGCGGATTATACAAACAATATGAGAAGACAGTGGAGGCTCCTGCCAATGCGTTTGGCACCATACCCAATGGTGTTTCCAGCGGCATGGCTGACACCACCTCCATCGCCCAGATGTCATGGCGCGAGTTCTTCACCGACCCGATGCTCCAGCAGTTGATTGAGCAGGTGTTGACAAACAATACCGACCTCAACTCCGCGCGCATTGCCGTCGAGAAGAGCCAAGCAGCGCTGACGGCTGCCAAGATGGCCTACCTGCCGTCGCTGGCATTCGCACCTCAGGGCACACTCTCCAGCTTCGACAATAGTCCAGTCACCAAAGCCTACACCCTGCCGTTGCAGCTGTCGATGGACATTGACGTGTTCGGCTCCATCACCAACAAGAAACGTGCATCCAAGGCTGTGCTCCTGCAGGCTCAGATGCAACAGGAGGCTGTACGTACCAATCTCATCTCCATCACGGCCCAGCAGTACTTCCTGCTGCAGGTGCTCGACCGCCAGCTGGAAATCCTTACACAGACAGAAAGCCTCTGGAACGAATCACTTGAGACAGAAAAGGCACTTTGGGAAAACGGCAAGGCCTATAGCACCGCTGTCAACCAAATGGAAGCTTCTTACCTGAACGTGAAGACGCAGATTGCCGACACCCGCCGCAACATCCTTTCCGTCGAGAATGCCCTCTGCAAGCTGATGGCCGTCAGCCCACAGCACATTAATCGCCAGGAGTGGGGTAGTTCCGTTCTGCATCATGCCGAGGCGACGGGTGATGCCGATGAACGCATGTTCAACACCAAGTACCTGACGATTGGCATACCAGCCCAGATGCTGGAGTACCGCCCCGACATCCGTATGGCCAACCACGCCATGGAGGAAGCTTTCTACAACACGGCAGCAGCCCGTGCCGCCTTCTATCCCAGCATCACGCTCAGCGGCTCTGCCGGATGGACTAATAATGGCGGTCTCGTCAATCCAGGCAAGCTGTTGTGGAATGCTGTTGCACAGCTTACACAACCCATCTTTGCACGTGGCCAGCTGATTGCCAACAAGAAGATTGCCCAGCTCACCGAGGAAGACCTGCAGAAGAAATACGTGCAGACGGTCATCAATGCCGGCAATGAGGTGAACGAAGCGCTGGCTGACTGCATGACAGCCCGCGAGAAACACACCTACTACCAGCGTCAGGTGCAGGTGCTCCATGAGGCATACACAGGCACCCATGAGCTGATGGATAACGGTAAGGCGAGCTACCTCGAGGTTCTCACGGCTCAAGAGTCGCTCCTCAATGCACAGCTCAGTTCCGCCATGAATATGTACGATGCAGCGCAGGCTGTCATCGCTCTCTACATCGCCCTCGGCGGTGGTACGAAATAGGTGTAAACTGAGTAAATACAAATAATATGATAGCGGTATGAAGCAGATAATGATGATTTTGATGGTGCTGTCGGTGGGTCTGATGGCCTCTGCCCAGAGCAGACGTGAAGTGATGCGCGAACGTGTGGATAGCGTCTTGCGCAAGAACTATGAGAAAGGCTCCTATGATACCCTCTACATGAAACGTCCTGACAGCAGACTGACGTTGAAGCTGAGAGCTAACCTGTCTGGCTACTACCAGCATTCCACGTTCACCGAAAATGGCATCCATTACAATGCCAAAGTCAACACTGACACCCGTGGAACCCTCAGTGCGGCTGCCACCTACTATGGGGTGACGGCAGGCCTGTCGCTCAATCCTGCCCGTCTGGCTGGCAAGAATAAAGATATGGAGTTCAACATCAACGCCTATGGCAACCGCTTCGGTGTGGAGGCCAGTTATCAAGATTCCAAGACGCTCTCTGGCGACATCAACTACAATAACGGCAGTTTCCACATCAACAAGGGCGACGTGAAGTTGACGCTTGTCAACGTGACGGGGTACTACGCCTTTAACTACCGTCACTTTTCCTATCCCGCTGCCTTCACGCAGTCCTACATCCAGAAGCGTTCAGCAGGTTCTTGGCTTTTAGGTGCCACCTATCAGGGCGGTAGAATCAAAGCCACCGACGATGCCCCTGCCACGATGAGTCAGTCACGCACCACCATGAATACTTTTGCCGTTGGTGGTGGCTACGGCTACAACCTCGTGGCGGGCAAATGGCTCTTCCACGGCTCTGCCCAGCCGAGCCTGATTCTCTTCAACGACATCGACATCAAGGAAAACGGCGTGTCGCGCGACGGAAAAACCTATTTCCCCGAGTTGATCACCAATACTCGCGTTGCCATCATCTATAACTTCAGTCGGAAATACTTCGTAGGCTCCACCTTCCTCTTCAACACCACGCTCCTGGGCGACAACGACGACTACACGCGGCAGACCAAATGGCGTGCCCGTGCCTTCTTCGGTTTCCGCCTCTAAACTAAAGAATCTAGAAAAAAATTGTGGAGATATTTGTGGCGGTGAAACAAAAAGTGTATATTTGCACTTGAAAACAATCAACTAACCTGATATGAATTTTCTGGAAGAAAAAATCTTGCATGACGGTTTTATCAAACCGGGCAACATTCTGAAGATTGACAGTTTCCTCAATCATCAGATTGACATTGACGTGATGCGTCAGATCGCATACGAACTGAAACGTCGTTTCAAAGGTGTGGAGGTGAACAAGGTGCTGACGATTGAAGCCAGTGGCATCGCTATCGCCACGATGCTGGGCAACCTCTACGATGTGCCTGTGGTGTTTGCCAAGAAGAACGAAACAGCCAACAGCACTGACGACAAGTATGTGTCGCAGGCGTATTCATTCACGCATAAGAAGCAGAACAATGTATTTGTTTCGCGTCCCTATCTGCATACCACCGACAAGGTGCTGATTGTGGATGATTTCCTTGCCGACGGTCAGGCAATGCATGCCCTCATAGACCTGGTGCATCAGGCTGGTGGCGAGGTGGCTGGCATCGGCATCGCTGTGGAGAAAGGACAGCAGAAGGGTGGCAAAATCTTGCGTGAAGAGGGCTACCATCTGGAATCCATCGCCATTGTGGAGTCGATGGATTGGGAGACACAGACCATCCGTTTCCGTGATCAGCCTGCCTGTCCGTTGGGTGACTGTAACCTCAAAGCTTTATAACTCTAACCTTCTGATGATATGGCAAACAATAGTAATCTTTATGAGTTGGACGGTCGTGTGCCTCTGGTGCAAGCTGTTCCGTTTGGCTTGCAGCATGTGCTCGCCATGTTCGTTTCTAACATCACCCCCATCATCATTCTTGCCAATGTGGTGGGCATCGATGCCACCATCAGTGCCGCGCTGATTCAGAACTGCATGGTGATTGCAGGTATCGGTACGCTCATCCAGCTTTATCCCATTTGGCGCATCGGCTCCCGTCTGCCTATCGTGATGGGCATATCTTTCACCTTCCTCTCGTTGGCCATCTTTATTGGCACCTCACAGGGTATGGGTGTGCTGATGGGTGCTGTGGTGATCGGAGGTGTCGTGGAAGGACTATTGGGTCTTTGTGCGAAGTATTGGGTGAAACTTGTTCCTCATAGTGTGGCAGCCACAGTGGTGACAGCCATCGGATTCTCCCTGCTGCCCATCGGTGCGAACAGTTTTGCCGGAGGTCAGGGCGCAGCTGATTTCGGTTCGATGAACAATTGGATTGTCGGCTCTGTGACGTTGATCTCCTGTCTGATCTGTCAGGTGTTTGCCAAGGGTTTCCTTCGTTCCCTGTCAGTGCTGGTGGGTCTGATTGTAGGTTATATCCTCGCAGTATGTATGGGAATGGTGGATTTCTCAGGTTTCCAAGATGTCGGCTTCGTTTCTTTGCCCACTTTCATGCCTTTCAAACTGGAGTTTAATTTAGGTGCCATACTTTCGATCATCTGTGTGTATCTCGTTTCTGCCACCGAGACGATTGGCGACACCAGTGCCTTATGTAACGGGGCATTGAAGCGTAATCCGCATAAAGTGGAGCTGGGTGCATCCATTTCATGCGACGGTTTCGTGTCCTCTTTTGCCGGTTTGTTCGGATGCACTCCGATTACGTCTTTCTCTCAGAATGTCGGTTTGGCAGCCATGTCAGGCGTGGTGAACCGATTCACGATCGCCACAGGTGCATGCATCATGATACTCGGAGGCATCTTCCCTGGTGTGGGTTTTGCATTGACAACGATTCCCCAGGCTGTATTGGGTGGATGTACGCTCCTGATGTTCGGCTCTATCCTCTTTGCCGGATTCGGCATGATGGCACGCAGCGGCTTCACACAGCGCAACATGGTGATTGCATCGCTGTCTTTGTCTGTAGGTATCGGATTCACCCAGGCAGCCGACATGTTTAGCATCTTCCCACAGATTGTGCAGACGGTTTTTGCAGAAAACTGCGTGGCTGTGGTGTTCCTTCTTGCGGTCATTCTGAACCTTGTTTTGCCCAAGGAAAAGAATTGAAAATGAAAGGCAAATAAGATGATCAAGAAGATGCGAATTTCGCGAATAACGAATCAGTATTATGGAGTCATTGATGTTTTGTGGTTTTAATATCTATGCGTGGATAACCATCGTCACAGTGTTCACGATGTTTACCGTGCTGCTGTTCACGAAACTGCGCTCTGATCTTGTATTCCTCGGAGCGATTGCCATTCTCTTCGTGACGGGAGTTCTTGACGCCAAAGAAGCATTTTCTGGTTTTAGTGGCACGTCGGTCATCACCGTCGGCGTGCTGTTCGTAGTCGTTGCAGGACTGACGCATACGGGTGTGCTGCAATGGATTGTGAGGTTTCTACTCGGTACGCCCAACAGTTACTCGAAGGCAGTGACGCGGCTGATGTTACCAGTGGCTCTGCTCAGTTCATTCCTTAGCAATACGACGGTGGTGGCGCTCTTTGTCAACATTGTCAAGATGTGGGCTAAGAAACTGGGCATTTCGCCCTCAAAACTACTCATTCCTCTAAGTTATGCCTCGGGCATGGGTGGCGTGTGTACCCTCATTGGCACCCCGCCAAACCTGATCATTAGCGGGCTCTACGAGGAGAACACGGGGGAGTCCATGAACATTTTGGCTACGGCTATCCCTGGATTGTTCTGTCTGGCCGTTGGCGTGCTCTCGATCATTGCCATGCGCCGTCTGCTGCCCGACCGCAAGACGCCTGAGAGTGCCTTCGAATCAACGAGTGATTACACTGTGGAATTACAGGTTCCGTCGGACAATCCTCATATCGGCGAGACGCTGGGCGAGGCTGGACTCTATCATGTCAAAGGCGGAAGCCTGATAGAGATGCATCACTTCGATGAAACTCCATTGCCCATCACGGAGGATGAGCCCCTCATGGGTGGTGACCATCTCGTCTATGCCGGTCAGATAGACGATCTGATTGAACTGGCATATACCCATCAGTTGGTGAGTGCCGATCACCATGTTTTTTCCATCAAGGAGATAGACAATAAATGCAAACTGCGCACGGCATACGTTGACTTCGGCAGCAGCTTGATTGGGACGACTATCGGAGGCAGTTCGTTTGAGAAAGATAACAATGTAACGTTGGCGGCTGTAGCCAGACGTGGTGAGCGCATCAAAGAGGCACCACGAAACGTGGTACTGCAGGCAGGCGACACGCTGCTGTTGGTATGTCCGAAGAAAATCAACGTCAACACTTCCATGCTGAAGAATGATCTTCACTTTTTCGATTCTGAAGAAGTGCCCAACATCGGATATGGTACGCTCATGTCTTCTGCTATTATGATTGCTATGGTGGTACTCTCTGCATGTGGTGTCATACCGTTACTGCAATGTGCCTTCCTGGCTGCCGCCGCCATGCTTATCTGTCGTTGTTGCAACATAGAGCAGGCCATGCGAGCCATCAATTGGGAGATTCTCATGGTCTTTGCCGGTAGTGCCGTTCTCGGCCTCGCCATCCAGAAGACGGGCCTCGCCGAATGGCTCGCCAATGGCATCCTCAACGTCTGCGGCACTAACCCGATTGTGGTGATGGCTGCCGTCTGTTTCGTCGGAACCTTTGTCACCGAGTTCATCTCGAATACCGCTGCTGGTGCCATGTTCTTCCCTATCATGTACCAAGCTGCCGAAAAACTGGGCTATGAGCCATTCCCCTTCCTCATCGCCCTGATGATCAGCGTTAGCAGCAGCTTCGCCACACCCATCGGCTCACCTACCCACATGTTGGTTTACGGTCCTGGTGGCTACCGCTTCAGCGATTTCATGCGCATCGGTTTGCTGATGAACCTCATCATCCTCGCAGCCAATATCTTCATTGTGAATATCGTCTATCCGTTAACACCGCTAAATCCTTAAACAATACATATAGCCAATGGCAAACAAACCCTTAGACACAACACTACTGGATCGCGCCATCTTGTTTGCGGTTCGCGCCCATGCAGGGACAGAGCGTCGCGGCAAGGGGTTTCCCTATATCGTACACCCGATGGAGGCTGTGGAAATCGCGGCCACGATGACGCGCGATCAAGAACTGCTGGCTGCCGCTGTTCTGCATGACACTGTGGAGGACACCGATGTCACCATAGAGCAGATTCAAGCTGAATTTGGTGACCGTGTGGCAGCACTTGTGGCTTCGGAAAGCGACATCATGCAAGAGGGTGTGAGCAAAGCGGATAGCTGGCACGCCCGCAAGCAGGCTGCCATTGACCGTCTGGCTTGTGCTTCCCGCGATGCCAAGATTGTTGCCTTAGGCGACAAACTCTCGAATATGCGTGCCATCGCCCGCGACTATTCCCAGCAAGGCGATGCTCTCTGGAACCTCTTCCATGTCAAAGACCGCAAGGACCACGAGTGGCACTATCGGGGACTGGCTGAGGCGCTCAGCGAACTCAAGGACACTTTTGCCTACAAGGAGTTTGAACAACTTATCAATCAAGTATTTAAGAAGTGAAGAGTGAAAAATGAAAAGTGTATTTAGAATATTGATACTGGCAGTTGTCTTAACCGTTTACTGCAGCGTGGTGAAGGCACAGGATGAGACCATCGTGTTCACGCCCCAGTGGACGGCACAGGCTCAGTTTGCTGGCTATTACGTGGCCGAGGCGAAGGGTTTCTATCGTGAGGCGGGGGTGAAGGTGAAGATAGAACATCCGTCTGCCACGCAGCCCGCCATGAGTCGTCTGCGTAACAATGAATGTCAGGCCACAACACTGCAGGTCTGTCAGGCGATGGAGATTGTGGATGGCGGCATCCCCTTGGTCAACATCCTTCAGACATCGATGAACAATGCGATGGTCATCGTCTCAGCACGTGACAAAGACCCACTGACGCAGAAAGGTGCCCGTGTGGGCATCTGGAGTGTGGGGTTCGGGCAGTTGGCTATCTGCATGAGCAAGAAAGACCATCTGAATTACAACTGGGTGCGCTTTGCCCAGAACGTCAATCTGTTTGTGGTCGGTGCCCTCGATGCAACGCTGGCCATGAGTTATAACGAGTACTACCAGCTGGTGCAGGCAGGCATCAAGATGACCGACAAGAATGTGTATCGCTTCTGCGACCACGGTTACAATGTGCAGGAGGACGGCGTTTATGTGACGCGCGAATACTATGCCCAGCACAAAGATCAGGCTCGTCGCTTTGCCCAAGCCAGCAAGAAAGGCTGGGAGTGGGCTGCCGCGCATCCAGATGAAACACTGGACATCGTGATGCAATATGTGGAAAAGAACAACATTGCTACGAATCGTGTGATGCAGCGGCTGATGCTCAAAGAGGTGCTGCGCCTGCAGGTGGACCGTGAATCGAAAAAACGCGAGTTTCGCCTGCGTCCCGACATGGTTCGGTTGGCCAGCAAACTGATGATGGAGAACAAGATGTTGAGTCGCGAGATAACTTATGAGGAGTTGATTAATAATTGAAAATTGATAATTGAGGGTTGAGAATTATGAAAGGAATTATTGCATATATCCGTCGCAAACTATCCGTAAGGGTCAGCCTGTGGGTGGTGTTCTTTGCTGCTGTTATCTTCGTTGCAGCCCTTAGCTTCCTGTTCTATCAGGCTCGTGAGGCCGTGCGTCAGGAGGCTATCAGTCGCGCCACTCAGACCCTGGATAAGACCTCGTTGCGGGTGGAGGGAATCCTGAACCGTGTGGAGGTGGCCTCAGACATGACCAGGTGGCTCGTGTTGCGCCATCCCGACAAGGCCGACTCGATGTTCGTTTATAGCCGTAGCATGTTGCTGAACAATCCCGACTTCTACAACTGCTCCATCGCTTTCGAGCCTTACCACTTCAAGGATAAAGGCCTCTACTTCTCCGCCTATACCAAACACCTCGGCGACAGCATCCGCACCATACAGGGCGGCAGCGACAACTACCAGTACTTCTTTGAGGACTGGTATCTGATGCCCAAGCTGCTGGAACATCCTTGCTGGACAGAGCCTTACGTGGATGTCGATGTGGTCACGAACACCAGCGAGATGGTGACCAGCTACTGCCAGACCATTACGGACAAGCAGGGTCTGGTGATTGGCGTCATCAACACCAGCCTCTCATTGAACTGGCTCTCACAGACCATCTCTGCCGTTAAGCCCTATCCTAATTCCTACAGCATCATGATAGGTAGGGGTGGTACCTATTTCGTGCATCCCGACTCGACGAAGATCACCCGTCAGACCATCTTTACACAGACCATCGAGACGCCCGACACGGCGCTGACCGCACTGGGTTATGCCATGCAGCGTGGTGAGGAGGGAATGAAGCGCATGAACATCGACGACAAGGATTGCTATGTCTTCTACAAACCCCTCGGAAAGACGGGCTGTTCCATGGCCATCGTCTGTCCCGAGAGCGACATCTTCGGCGGCTTCAACCGTCTGCGCCAAACGATTATGGCCATCGTCATCGTCGGTCTGTTGCTGATGCTCTTCTTCTTCATCCGCATCATCACACGCGAACTCAACCCCCTGCAGCGTCTGGCTCATGAGGCAGAGACCATCGCCTCCGGAAACTTTGACGCTGAGTTGCCAGATTTCCGACGCATCGACGAGATTGGTCAGCTGAGCCACTCGTTCGGGAACATGCAGCAGTCGCTGGTGAAATACATCGACGAACTGAAGAACACCACCGCCCAGAAGGCATCCATCGAGAGCGACCTCCGCATTGCTTGCGCCATACAGATGGGTATGCTGCCCGAGAAATTCCCCTATGGCACCGATCGGGACGACGTACAGATTTATGCATCGCTGACCCCCGCCAAAGAAGTGGGCGGCGACCTGTTCGACTTCTATTTCCGCGACGAGAAGCTCTTCTTCTGCATCGGTGACGTCTCAGGCAAGGGTGTACCCGCCTCGCTCTTCATGGCTGTGACCCGTTCTACTTTCCGAACCGTGTCAGCCCACGAGTCGATGCCCGACCGCATCGTGAACACGATGAACAAGACGATTGCCGACATGAACAAGACCCAGATGTTTGTGACCCTCTTCGTGGGTGTGCTCGACTTGCCCACTGGACGTCTGCGCTACAGCAATGCTGGTCATGATGCCCCGTTGCTTGTCGGAGCAGGTGTGGGCGAACTGCCGTGCGACCCGAACATCCCCGTCGGCTTTATGCCCACGTGGAAATACACGTTGCAAGAGACACACGTCTATACCGGCACCACCATTTTCCTCTTCACCGACGGACTCACCGAGGCGATGGATGCCGACCAGAACCAGTTCCAGATGGAGCGCGTCAACGATGTGGCTACACAGGCACTCGACCACGGGCAGCAGGAGCCTCGCCAACTCATCGACCAGATGACCGAAGCTGTCCATCAGTTTGTGGGCGATGCCGAACAGAGCGACGACCTGACCATGATGGCCATCCAGTATATCAAGCAGCATAGTGACGCGAAAATGCAGAAAAGCATCGTGCTTCCCAACGATACGAAGGAAGTGCCACGACTGAATGACTTTGTTGATGAAGTCTGCCAGACCGTGGGATTCGACGAGATGGTCACCATGCAGGTGAAAGTGGCTGTAGAGGAGGCTGTGGTCAACGTGATGAAATACGCCTATCCGACTGGTCAGCATGGCGATGTAACCATCGAGGCTTCCTCGAACGATGTGCGACTGAAGTTCACCATCATCGACAGCGGCAAACCCTTCGACCCCACTGTGCAGGCCGAAGTCGATACGACGCTATCTGCCAATGAACGCAACATTGGCGGACTGGGTATCCACATCATGCGACAGAATATGGACTCCATCAACTACGAGCGCATGGACAATCTCAATGTACTGACGCTGAGAAAAAAGTTAAAATAAATATTAACAATAAAAAGTAAAACAGATTATGAAAGTAACTATTCAAGAGCAAGACGGTAACATGGTTGCCATCCTGGTAGGCAGTCTCGACACTGCTGCTGCTCCAGACACCGAAAAAGCAATGCAACCTCTCAACGAGGTGGAGGGAAAGGACATTATCCTCGATTGTACAGCGCTGGATTACATCTCATCTACAGGCCTGCGTATCTTCTTAGGCGTTTTGAAGAATGCCAAAGCAAAGGGAAGACGTGTCTTTATCAAGGGCATCAACGACAAAGTTCGCACCATCTTCACCATCACAGGTTTTAGCAACATTTTCGAGTTCCTGTAAACCGACACGCACATGGGAAATCAAGTGACACTGGATGCACATGGCGAGATGCTGCTGCAGCAGTATCGCGAACTGCGCCCCACCTTGGAGCAGTTGGCTAAAGAGGCTTATGACCTGCTACAGCACGCACTGCACGAGCAGGGCATCTACGTGACTGGCGTCGAGTACAGGGTGAAGACAGAAAAGTCGCTTGCAGGCAAACTGGAACTGAAAGGTGCAAAATACAAGAGCATCGATGATATCACCGACCTCGTGGGGCTGCGCGTCATCACCTTCTATACCGATGAGGTGGACAAGGTGGCGGCCATCGCCAAGCGCGTCTTTGATATCGACTGGAAGGAAAGTGTCGATAAGCGTAAGTTGCATGAACTGGATGCTTTCGGCTATAACTCACTGCACTACATCTGTCGTCTCAAAACGGGCGGTCCGCGTTTCGAACTACAGATGCGCACAGCCTTGCAGCATGTGTGGTCCACCATCGAACACGATACAGGCTACAAGGGCGACGTGAAGATTCCCCGTGAGTACAAACGGCAATTCAGCCGTCTGGCAGGTATGATGGAACTGATTGACGACGAGTTCAGCCGCCTGCGTATGGTGCTCACTGACTATCGCCGTCAGACATTGGCACTGGTAAAGAACGGTAAGCTTGACGACGTGCCGCTGTCAGCCGAAACATTCCGTGGATATCTCGAACTGCATCCCTTCGATCGGTTGAACAAGCGCATTGCTGCCGTCAATCAGGCAGAGATATTTCCTGTATCGATGATGTCCTATCTGCCCGTGCTCGAATCTTTCGGACTGGAAACCCTCGGCGACGTGCAGCACTTCATTGATGAGAACAGCGACGATGCCTATCAGTTGGCTCTTTCGCAATTGGCCATCACCGACCTCGATATCCTCTCGTCGAACACGTCCTTGCAGTATCTCTGTCTGGTTTATGTGTTGAAGCATAATGGTGGACGTGACGGTCTGAAATCGCTCTACGACCTCATCAATGGTGAAAGTGATGCCAACGGCATGTTGGCTGACCTGATGATGGAGCAGGCAAAGACACTACCGTTTGTACCTTTCCCGTCAAACAATTGAGAAATGAAAAAGAAGCCTTTTCGTACATGAAGAGGCTTCTTTGTTGTATAGACTAAATGATCCAGTCTGTTACAGGTTCACTTAGTAGGTGAGCACAGGTTCCAGTTCCTTTGCTTGTGCAATCATTTTCTCCAGTTCAGATACGCTGGGGACACGGTTGCAGAGGTTCTTCTGGTCGTTCACCTCAACGAGCTTGGGTTGGAGGTTAGCTGCTACGCGATGACGGAATTCCTTGACGGTGTCCACACCTGCAGCTTCGAGGAGCTCAGCGAACTGGCTGGCAATGCCGTTGATGCGGAAGAGGTCAGCGTGGTTTGCCCATTTGAGGATGAGCTTGGGACTGATTTCTGTCTCTTCTGCCAATGCCTTACGGCCAGCTGGAGATGCACACTTTTCCAGATACTCTTCGGTGGTTTTGATGCCAGCAGCTTGCAGCTTCTCGGCATACACGGGACCGATGCCCTCTACATCAATGATTTTGTAGGCCATAGTAGTAAAAGTTTGAAAGTTGATAATAAAAGCTTGTACGTTTTATTGGGTTGTGGGGGCAAAGGTACAAAAAAGTTTAGAGTTTAGCGTTGAGTGTTTATGTTTTTTTTCAATGCAAGCGTATTTTTATCTGTAAATTTTGTTTTGTGCTCACTTAATCGTAACTTTGGCTACGCCGAAATTACTCACGTTCGACAATAAAAGTAAAATCTTTGGCTTTTCCTTTGTTTTGTGCTCACTTAATCGTAACTTTGTGCCGCATTTGATATAGATTGATATGGTGAAGTTGTATCCATTCCTGTTTGAGCCGAATCTCCACACAATTGTGTGGGGAGGCAAGCGTCTGCGTCCTTACAAGGGTTTGGAACCCTCAGAGGAGCCGATTGGAGAGAGTTGGGAGGTGAGTGCTGTGCCGTCGAGCACGAGCGTCATCAGCAATGGAGAGTTGGCAGGAAAAGACCTGAATAGTGTCATCAGCATGTCGCCTGCTCGTATTTTAGGTGGAAAGGTGGCAAGAAAGTATGAGGGAAAATTGCCGTTGCTGGTGAAATTTATCGATGCGGAGAAGGATTTGAGCATTCAGGTGCATCCCAACGATGAAATGGCGCAACGGGAACATGGGAAGTTTGGCAAGAGTGAGATTTGGTACATCATCGACGCAAAGCCAGGCAGCCATCTGTATGCAGGCTTCAAGGACGAAATCACGCCCGAGGAATATAAAAGAAGGGTAGAGGACGGTACGATTGTGGAGGTGCTGGCGAAGCATACGGTGAAGGCTGGGGATGTGTTCTACTTGCCTGCTGGACGTGTTCATGCCATCTGTGGCGGCATTTTGTTGGCAGAGGTGCAGCAGTCGTCGGACGTAACCTATCGCATCTTCGACTACAACCGTCCTGGTATGGATGGAAAGCCTCGTGAATTGCATACGGAATTGGCTTCGCAGGCCTTGAACTTCCAGGTGGAAGACGAATATCGCACACAATACAATGATGTGGCAGGACGTGCCAACCGCATCATTGATTCTCCATATTTCAGTGTGAGGGTGACGGAGATGACGTCTATCTTCCATCGCAACCTCATCAAGTATGACAGCTTCATCATTAGCATGTGCATCAAGGGCGACTGCAAGATTCGTATGCGCTCGACAGGTGACGAAATCCTATTGCGTGAAGGAAACAGCACCCTGATTCCTGCCGCGATCGCTGATTACGATGTGATTCCGTTGAAGGGCAAGACTCGCATTCTGGATGCCTATATCGACAATATGGATAAAAGTATAGGAAGCGTGATATCGCGCTTCCTACACATTACTAGTAAGTAGAATTATAAAGTTGAAGAATTGAAAAATTGAAGTTCCATACGGTTTGCGCGCATAGCGTTAGCCAAACTTCAATTCTTCAATTCTTCAATTCTTCACTTCGTTTTATACCATTCTTGCAACACGTAAAAGGCTTTCTTCTTCGCGCCATCGTCGCTGACAAGACCTTTACGGTTGTAGTATTGCTGAATGTCAGGAAGAACACGACGGGGTGAACGGAAGTCCTTGAGAATCCAAGGAGTGGTGCCTGCCAATCCCTCAATCTTGTCAATCATGGCGATGTTCTCACGATAGAGATTCTCCTGGAACTCCTCTGTCCAGCGTTGGTTCTTTTCACCATGATAGCCAGCTTTGGCACCTCCACCGAACTCGCTGATGATGACGGGTTTGTTGTAAGGAATCTCCCACTTCATCTTGGGCGCATCATTCACATCACGATACCAGCCGATGTACTGGTTGAAGCTCACCACATCCACGTATTGATTCATGTTGTCATTCAGACGGTTCACATAGTTCGAAGCGCCCGTCACTTCCATCGCCATTGAGATGAGGCGTGTGTTGTCCTGTGTGCGTGCATACTGAGAAAGTCTGCTGAGGAAGGAATCACGTTGAGAAGAGTGAGGCGTCTCGTTGGCGATACTCCAGATGATGATGTTGGCACGGTTCTTGTC
>JAGAAZ010000070.1 GCA_017614895.1 Bacteroidaceae bacterium
ATTTATTCGTAGACCGCAATGGCGATGTTGTACCTTTGCAATGTGATTCAAAACCACACATTTGCGCGCTAACTAGAGAAAAATTTTACCCAGCCTAGGGAGGCAGAAAAGAGGTATGAGGTAAGAGGTGAGAGGTAAGAAGCCGGCAACCCTCGAAGTCTCTAAACCCGAAACCCTAAACTCTAAACCCTAAACTCTAAACTAAAAAAACTATGGCACTGAAAGTAAAAGCACAAGAGAAACTGGTGAAGTTCAGCAAGACGGACGCTGGCGTATGGCGTTACGTGATGATGCCCGAGCTCTACACGGCACTGGCACAGGACAAGGTCATCAAGGAGGCTGCCCTCCGCAGCGGAGTGAGCCGTGGCGTGATGCAGGCCTGCTGGGATGCAGCTGGCGAAGTGATCAAGGCATGGGCAACGGAAGGTCACTCTGTGGCACTCCCTGGACTCGGCACCATGCGATTCGGCCTGCGCGCCAAGAGCGTGGAGGACGTGAACAAGGTGAAGACCTCCCTCATCAAGAGCCGCCGCATCATCTTCACCCCCAGCGTGGACCTGAAGGACGAACTGGCTGCAACCGCCATCCAGATCACCTGCTACGACCGCAACGGCGAAGAGGTGAAGCGTGTGACCTCCAGCGACGACGGAACCGTGGAAGACCCTGAGAACGAGGACGGCGAGAACACTGGCAACGGTGAGAACACAGGCGAGAACGGTAACAACAACGGTGGTGGCGGCACCTTGGTGGACGACCCTGACGGAGATTAAAGTTAATTTTTATTATGAAGAACAAGGAACTTTGGCGAACCATCATTCAGGTGGTGGTGTCCATCCTGACGGCAGCGTTGACTGCCTTGGGAACCACGAGTTGCATGAAATGTGTGATGTAAGATGGAAGATGTAAGAAGGAGCTGGGGTCGCGAAATGCGACGCCAGCTTTTTTTATCACGTGAGGGCTTTTTCTTGTCCAATCAAAATAAAAGTAGTAATTTTGTCGCGATTCTGCAGAGTTTAAGGAACCTTATCTCTGCATTCGCTACTCCAAAATTTGGTATTTCTCTCACTTAATCGTAACTTTGCAACAAATTAACAGCGAAGACCAATGAGGAACTTATGGAATTTACCCAAGGTGGTGGTGCTGCTCTCTATCTTTATGATCTGTGGAGAGGAGGCGATGGCGCAGCAAACAACGGACACAGCGGAAATCTTACGGATGAGAAGGTTGGGACCCATTGTGTACCCTAACTATGCCCCGCACCTCGAATGGATGCCAGATGGGGAGCATTACATACGGATGGAATGGAATTGTGATGAAGACAAGAAACAATGCCTGCCTGAGGTGGTGGCGTTTTCAGCCAAGGATGAGAGCCAGACGGTGCTGATTCCATCGGAGCAATTGCTGGTGGATCAGGAAAGTGGCACGTATTTCTACAAGCAGAAGCCTGTGGATGACTTGATATTCAGTGAGAATCAGGAGAAGGTGCTGCTGTTCACCGACACGAAGAAGGTGTGGCGATATAACACACGTGGCGAGTATTGGGTGTTGAACCGCAAGAATGGGGAACTGCATCAGTTGGGAAAGGGATTGCCCGAGAGCAGCTTGATGTTTGCGAAGTTCTCGCCCGACGCGAGCAAGGTGGCGTATGTGAGCAAGAACAACATCTATGTGGAGGATTTGGCGACGAAGACCTACAAGGCCATCACGACAGACGGCAACGACACGATTGTGAACGGGACGTTCGACTGGGTGTATGAGGAGGAATTTAGTTGTCGAGACGGTTTCCGATGGAGTGGTGACGGAAAGTATATCGCCTACTGGCAAAGCAACACCAGCGGAACAGGGTGGTTCGACATCATCAATAATGTGGATAGCATCTACCCCACCATACAGCGCTTCCCCTACCCCAAGGCTGGCACGACGAACAGCGCTGTGAAGATTGGCTATGTGAGTGCTGAAGGGGGTGAGACGACTTGGTTGCCCATCCCTGGCGATGAGCGCAACAACTATCTGCCGAGGATGGAGTTTGTGCCTGGCACCAATCAGCTGTTCATCCAGCAGATGGACCGTCCGCAGCACACCGACAAAGTGTGGACGGCGACGATTGGACAGAATGACTTGAAGAACATCTTCGAGGACAGCGACGAGGCGTGGGTGGACACCAACGACAAGGTTCAGTGGCTGAGGGGCAACAAGTACTTCACTTGGATGAGTGAACGTGACGGCTGGAGGCACCTGTATCGGGTGAGTGCCGACGGCAAGCAGATGAGCCTCATCACCAAGGGAAACTTCGATG
Organism: Bacteroidaceae bacterium; assembly: GCA_017614895.1. Classification (GTDB taxonomy): domain Bacteria; phylum Bacteroidota; class Bacteroidia; order Bacteroidales; family Bacteroidaceae; genus Minthosoma. The sequence continues at coordinate 2,297 of JAGAAZ010000070.1, forward strand.
TGATCAGGCAAGTGGGCTTGAACGAGAAGAGCGGTTATGTGTATTTCATCGCTTCGCCTGACAACGCAACGCAAAGGTATCTGTACAGAGCCAAACTCTTCGGCAACGGATCATGCGAGTTGGTGAGCGACATCAACCAGAAGGGACAACACAGTTATAATATGTCACCCACCTGCACTTGGGCTGTTCACACCTTCAGTAATGCCCGGACAGTGCCACAGGTAGAGATGCAATCCTTCCCATCGGGCAAGACGGTGAGAAAGATGCAGGATAACAGTCGTGCCCAGAAGGAATTTGATGAGTTGGGTGTGCATCCCAAGGAGTTTGTGAAGGTGAAGTCTGGCGACCTGATGCTCGACGCCTGGATGATCAAGCCTTACAACTTTGATGCCAGCAAGAAATATCCAGTCATTATCGAAGTGTATGGAGAACCTGCCAGTGCAACGGTGCAGGATGTGTGGTTGGGCAGCACGTGGTATCAGTACATGGCCAGTCTTGGCTATATCATCGTGAGCATCGAAAATCGTGGTGCAGCAGCTCCACGTGGCAGAGAATGGAGGAAGTGCATCTACGGCGAGGTGGGCACATTTGCCAGCGAAGATCAGGCAAACGGCATCCTTGATTTGGCCCGTCAGTTCCCCTTCATCGACACGGATCGCATCGGCATCACAGGTTGGAGCGGTGGTGGCAGCCAGACGCTCAACTGCATGTTCCGCTATCCTAAGATCTTCAAGACGGGCATTGCCATCGCCTTCGTGGCTGACCAGCGACTCTACGACACCATCTATCAGGAGCGCTACATGAATACGCCTCAGAATAACCCTGAAGGTTATGAGAAGGGGTCGCCCATCACCTACGCAGAAAATTTGGAGGGCAACCTGCTTTTGATTCATGGCACGGGCGATGACAACGTACACTACCAGAACTGCGAGATGCTGATCAACAAGCTCATTGAGGAGGAAAAGATTTTCTACCAGGTGTCCTACCCTATGCGCACCCACAGCATCAGCGAGAGGGAAGGTACGGATGAGCATCTGTGGAAGACCATTGAGAACTTCTGGTTGAAATTCTTACCCGCAGGAGGAAAATAACAAACATATCATAAATATTAAAAGACAATGAAGAAATTATTAGTAATGTGTGCAGCGCTGATCATGATGACTGCAACAGGCTTTGCTCAGGATGCTGTGCCAGCAAAGAAAGTGAAAGAAAAAGGGGATTTGAACACGATGCTGAAGCCTTTGACAGACAAATTGGATGCGGTGCCTGAGGCAGAACAGAACGAGGAGACCATCAAGAAGTATGCGCTGGAGTTTGTGAAGGAGAATGAGAACGAGGCAGGGGTGTATGTCCTGACGAGGATGTTGGCTCATCTGATGCCGATAGGCGACGTGATTCAGCTGGTGGAGGGGAATGCTTACTTCAAGAAGGACGCGAGCATTCAGCAGCAAATGGCGAATTGGAAGGTGCAGTTGGAGACGAGTGAGGGCAGGATGTTCAAGGACTTCTCTGCCAAGTATGAGGGCAAGGTGACGAATCTGTCGGATTATGTGGGCAAGGGCAAGTATGTGCTGGTGGACTTCTGGGCAAGCTGGTGTGGACCTTGCAGGGCTGAGATTCCGAATTTGATTAAGGTGTATGAGAAGTATAAGGGGGAGAAGTTTGAGGTGCTTGGTGTGGCCACTTGGGATGAGCCTGCGGACACGAAGAAGGCCATCAAGGAGTTGAAGATTCCTTATCCTCAGATGCTGAATGCGCAGAGGGCTGGTAGTGATGCGTATGGAATCAGTGGGATTCCGCAGATTATTTTGTTTGGGCCTGACGGAAAGATTGTGAAGCGGAACTTGAGGGGCGAGGCTCTGGAGAAGGCGGTGAGTGAGGTGATGAAGTAGAGGGGGTTGCGATGATATCGCAACATAGAAAACAAACATACGCAACATAGAGAACAAACGGACGAAACATAGAGAACAAGGACGAGAACGATGAGCCTGTCGAAGGATGAACTGCTGGCGCTGGTGAGGAAAGGGGCGCGGAATATGTCGTGGCAAGAGAAGCTGCGACTGACTGTGTTGTTGAGTATGCCGGCGATGGTGGCGCAGCTTTCTTCGGTGGCGATGCAGATCATCGATGCGGCGATGCTGGGACATCTCGGCACGAAGGAGTCAGCCACCGTGGGACTGGTGTCCACGACCATCTGGCTCTTCGGAGGATTGTGTTCAGCGTTCGCGGCAGGGTTCACGGTGCAGGTGGCTCATCATGTGGGGGCAGAGGACTTGCGTGGTGCGAGAAACATCATTCGGCAGGGATTGTTTGCCGGACTTGCCTTCAGTCTCCTGCTGGCGTTGATAGGCATACTGATTGCCCCTCACCTACCCGTCTGGCTGGGCGCGGATGAGGAGATTCATGAGGGGGCTTCGGAGTACTTCACCATTGTGGCAGTGGCACTTCCCGTGCTGGAGATCAACATGCTGGCGGCAGGAAGTCTGCGATGCAGCGGCAACGTCAAGATACCCAGTTTCCTCAATGCGATGATGTGCTTGCTGAACGTGGTGTTCAACTATTGCTTCCTCTACATCCTGCATTTAGGCACGGTTGGTGTGGCATACGGCACCTTCCTGGCCTACACGATCACGATGGTGCTGATGCTCTATTTCATGGCGGTGAGAGACCGTCAGTTGCGCTTTGCTTTGGATGCGGATTGCTTAGGGAAGTGGGACTTCACAGGTTACCTTCCCAAGAAGGACTCCCTTCGGAAAGCGCTGGCGATTGGGTCGCCCATCAGCCTGGAGAGAGGTGTGATGTGTGGGGCACAGATCGCCATCACGAGCATCATCGCTCCCTTGGGTTCGGTGGCGATTGCGGCGAACACGTTTGGCATCAATATCGAGAGTCTCTGCTACATGCCTGGTTATGGTATTTCGGAGGCGGCGACTACCTTGGTGGGTCAAAGTCTTGGGGCAAGGCGCAAGGATCTGATGCGGAGTTTTGCCTGGATGTCGGTGGGGTTAGGCATGTCGATAATGGCAGTGATGGGAATGCTAATGGGTGTGTTTGCTCCGGAGCTGATGCAAATGATAACGAATGATGGAAACGTGGTGAAGCTGGGTGCGGAGGTGCTGCGCATTGAGGCATGGGCAGAACCGATGTTTGCAGCAAGCATCGTGGCATACGGTGTGTTTGTCGGTTCGGGAAGAACATTGGTGCCGAGCCTAATGAACCTGGGCAGCATCTGGGTGGTGAGGCTCACGCTTGCCTTGCTTTTAGTGCCCACGATGGGCTTGGTAGGTGTATGGATTGCCATGTGCATCGAACTCTGTTGGCGTGGGGCTGCCTTCCTCATCCGACTGAAGGGACGCGGATGGAGCAACATCAGTATGGAGGAGGCACAACGTCTGGCAACGCTGGGCGAGAAGGAGGCTATTATCAGAACAGATAATAGTTATGAGAATATGTAGGTTGTGCTGATAAGATGGGAAAGAAATAAAGAAGAAGGCACCCATACGGATGCCTTCTTTCTTATACATATTATATATGTGTGATTACTTCAACAGGTCGTCGAGAGCAGACTTGAAGTCGCCACCTTCCTGTGGTGCTGGAGCCTCATTGCGTGGCTCACGATGCTCTGGACGTGGACGGCGCTCACCACGGTCACGACGCTCGCCTCTCTCAGGACGAGGACGGCGCTCACGCTGTGGACGCTCCTGATAGTCAGCAGGCTTCTCGATGAGAACGCGGCGAGAAAGCTTGTACTTGCCAGTCTTCTGGTCAATGTCAATCAGCTTCACATCAATCTCGTCATCTTCCTTGATGCCAGCCTCCTCGACGGTGTCGAGACGCTTCCAGTCAATCTCAGAGATGTGGAGGAGTCCGTCCTTACCAGGCAGGAACTCGACGAAGCATCCGTAAGGCATCACTGAACGAACTGTTCCGTGGTAAACCTGACCCACTTCTGGGATGGCAACGATAGCCTTGATCTTCGCCATAGCAGCCTCGATGGCAGCACGGTCTGGAGCAGAAATCTGCACCTTGCCCACACCATCCTCTTCATCGATGGTGATGACAGTCTGAGTGTCTTCCTGCATCTGCTGAATCACCTTACCACCAGGACCGATAACAGCACCGATGAACTCCTTAGGAATGATGATCTGCTCGATGCGTGGTACGTGTGGCTTGAGCTCTGGACGTGGTTCAGAGATGGTCTTCATCATCTCACCCATGATGTGCTCACGACCAGCCTTTGCCTGCATGAGAGCCTTCTCGAGAATCTCGTAGGAAAGACCGTCGCACTTGATGTCCATCTGAGTGGCAGTCAGACCGTTCTTCGTACCCGTGGTCTTGAAGTCCATATCGCCGAGGTGGTCCTCATCACCCAAGATATCAGAAAGGATAGCGTACTTGTCCTCACCTGGGTTCTTGATCAGACCCATAGCGATACCAGCCACAGGGTTCTTGATGGGCACACCAGCATTCATCAGAGCGAGTGTACCAGCACAAGTGGTAGCCATAGAAGAAGAGCCGTTAGACTCCAACACGTCAGAAACCACACGGATGGTGTATGGATAATCATCAGGGAGCTGACCCTTGATACCACGCCAAGCCAAGTGACCGTGACCAATCTCACGACGTCCTACACCACGCTGTGCCTTTGCCTCACCCGTAGAGAATGGAGGGAAGTTGTAGTGAAGGAGGAACTTCTGGTAGTAACGCTCCAAAGCGCCGTCAACGAGCTTCTCATCCAGCTTCGTGCCGAGTGTGACAGAAGCCAAAGCCTGTGTCTCACCACGAGTGAAGATAGAAGAACCGTGAGGTCCAGGCAGTGGAGAAACCTCGCACCAGATAGGACGGATGTCAGTAGTCTGACGACCATCAAGACGAATACCCTCATCGAGGATGCAACGACGCATCGCATCGCGCTCCACATCGTGGTAGTAACGGTCGATCAGCGTATATTTCTCTTCCAATTCCTCTTCGCTCAAATCAGTGTGTGCAGCAGCGTATGCCTCCTTGTAATCCTCACGAATCTTTTCGAAAGCATCAGCACGCTCCTGCTTCTCCAGTCCCTGCTTCGTCACATCGTAAGCAGGCTGATAGCATTTAGCAGAGATGTCAGCCTTCAAGTCATCATCATTCACCTCGTGGCAATACTCACGCTTCACATCCTTACCCAGCTCCTTCATCAGTTCCTTCTGCAACTGACACTGTGGCTTGATAGCTGCATGAGCAGCCTTAAGAGCCTCGAGCAAGTCCTTCTCCTGCACTTCCTTCATCTCACCTTCCACCATCATGATGTTCTCCTCTGTGGCACCTACCATCAGATCCATATCAGCCTCCTTCAACTGCTCGAAGGTTGGGTTGATCACGAACTCGCCATTGATGCGTGCAACACGCACCTCAGAGATAGGTCCTTCGAAAGGAATGTCCGAGCACGCCAGTGCTGCAGAAGCAGCAAAACCTGCCAATGCGTCCGGCATATCTTTGCCATCGGCTGAGAAGACGATGACATTCACATAAACCTCTGCGTGATAATTGGATGGGAACAGAGGACGGAGGGCGCGGTCAACAAGACGGCAAGTGAGGATTTCCTCATCGCTTGCCTTACCTTCACGCTTGGTGAAACCTCCAGGAAAACGGCCGTTAGCCGCATACTTCTCACGATACTCTACCTGGAGTGGCATAAAATCTGTTCCCGGTACTGCATCTTTCGCTGCACAAACAGTGGCGAGGAGCATGGTGTCACCCATACGGAGCATCACCGCTCCATCCGCTTGCTTTGCCAGCTTTCCTGTTTCGATGCTGATTTCTCTTCCATCAGGCAACGAAACCTTCTTTGTAATTACGTTCATCTTGTTTGTTGAAAAATATATAAAAACATCTATTGTCGTGCCACGCGCGGCACGATCTTTCTAAGCGTTATATTGTCAAAAATCGGACAAAGGTAGCCTTTTTTTCGCATTCAGCAGCTATCTTTGCCCGAAAAACTTCGTTTTCTTATGTTTTTTAGCAGATTATGAAGCGTTTTGACCTCATTGTCAACCCTATGTGAGAAGACTACTGCATAATAATCAGATAAGGAGAGGATTCCCAGAACTCCTTCGCATTGGTGATTTTCAGCGTTGTAGTGCCGTCACCATTCTTCGTCAGCGTATAGCTTGACGCAGGTTTCTCTGTCAACAGCTTGGGCGATTTCGAGTCAATCACCAAGGTATTGAAACTGCGTGCATCCACCCGATGGAACTCGCTGTTATTGATATTGGAATAGTTGGCACGCTTCTTGCTCAACGCACTCCCCGACAGCAAACCAAGGTCTTTCAATTCATTCTTCGTCCCCACAATATAGAACACCTCATTCAGACGCTTCTCCTGCTCATTGTTCTTGGCTTTCAGATTACCTGATTCCACCGTCAGCACATCCACCCTATCACGAAGTTCTGCAATCTTGGCTTCCCTTGTCTTCACATCTTCTTCAAACTTGGCAATATTGGCACTCTTTTCCTCCAGTTGCAGGCTCAGATAATCCAGCACCCTGTTCAAATTAGCGATAGCACCTTTGTTAGACACGCTGTCGGCTGTCATGAGGTCTATCTCCGCCTTCTTCCGATCCAGCATCTCCCTGAGCGTCCTCAGCTGTAAAAGCATCGTGTCTTTGGGAGTTGACTCGTCGAATTGGGTCAACACCAACTCCTGCGCCTGAATGGAATCAAGGCTCAATGCCACAGATTGGAGCATAGCGGTCATCTGCTCCACCTCTTGCTCCTGCAAAGATGCCTCATTCAGCATTTCCATATCAGCACCTCCAAAAACCTGAGATAATTTGTCACATGACACCAGAGCCGCAAGCACAAACCCTGCGACAAGAATCTTTACCATTTTCATCATCGGATCATCATAATTCTTTGTAAAACGTTGCAAATGTAGGCATTTTAGTCTTCTCCGCAAAAGAAAACCAATAAAAAATCGTAACTTTGCAAAAATTTCAAAAACAATGAAGAAAATACTGACAATTATAACTGTGGGTGCCATGATGCTGGTTGCCTGCGACAAGACTCCGAAGTTCCAAGTGGAAGGAACAATTGAGGGAGCAAAGGACTCGATGCTGTACTTCACACAAAGCACGCTGGATGGGGTGCAGAAGTTGGATTCTGTGAAGTTGAAGGAGGACGGAGCATTTTCGTTCAAGGCTGTGGCTCCGACGGAGGCACCAGAGTTTTATGCCTTACAGATTGGGAAACATATCATCAATTTCTCTGTTGACAGCACAGAGAACATCACCATCACGGCTCAACTGCCAACGATGGAACGGGACTACACCATCGAGGGCAATGAAAGCAGCAAGAAAATCAAGGAAATCAGTCGGATGCAGCAGAAAGTGCAGGCTCGGATTGTAGCGTTTGAGAAGAATGAAGATATGCTGCCAGGCGACCAGCGAGACAGCATCCAAAACACCCTCAACATCTATAAGGAACAGATGAAGATGAATTACATCTTCACCGACCCAGCATCAGCTGCAGCTTACTATGCCGTGTGCCAAAGCATCACAGACTTGGGAGGCACTTTCATGCTGTTCAACCCACTCACCGACCGCAACGATGTGAAGTGCTACGCCACTGTGGCGAACGCTTGGGACAATACTTATCATGATGCACCACGCACACAGCAACTCTGCAACATGGCCATCAAGGGGATGGACAACACGGCGGCTCCTCAACAGAAGGTGCTCGACGTAGATGAAAGCAAGGTGGCAGAAACTGGCATCATTGACATCAACCTGCCCGACATCAACAGCAAGATGCGCAGCATCAAGGAACTGAAGGGGAAGGTGGCACTCATCGACTTCACCATCTATGGAGCGAAAGAATCAGCAGAGCGCACCCGACTGTTGCGTTCACTCTACGAGAAATACCACGCACAGGGTTTTGAGATTTACCAGATTTCCCTCGATCAGGACATTCATTTCTGGAAATTCTCATGCGAAAACCTCCCTTGGGTGTGTGTGCACGAAACGGACGGAGTTGCCACCAATATATATAATGTGACCGACATCCCCACTTTCTTCCTCGTGAACAGGGACAACGAAATTGTCCTCCGCAGCGACTTCATGGAAGGCACATTGGAGGACAATATTCAAAAACTATTATAAAGTTTTACACGTATTCTTCACCCAAGTTCAGTTGTGCATCATTCACAAACTTGCGGATGTTCTTTTGGTCGCCTTTCTTGCAGATGACCAGCACATTGCCTTCTTCCACCACAACATAGTCTTCGAGCCCCTGCACCACAGCAACGTGTCCATCGGGCAGTTTGATGATGCAGTCCTTGCAGTCGTAGAGGAGGGACTTGGAGTCGATGACCACATTGCCCATGTCTGATTGCGGTAGGGCTTCGTGCACAGCAGCCCACGTACCCAGATCTGCCCATCCGAAGTGGCAGAGCATCACATCCACGTTGTCAGACTTTTCGAGCACACTCTGTTCGAGGCTCATGTTTGGGCACTTCGTGAAGAGCTCCATCAGAAGGTCGGCAATGTAATCGCCTGCAGCATACTGTTCCATCACATGCTCCACGATGCCGGCAAACTCCTCGCTGGCACCCTTCAGCGCATTCAGGAACGTGTCTGCGCCCCACAGGAAAAGACCTGTGTTCCACAAGAATTCACCACTCTCATAGAAAATTTTGGCAAACTCGTTGGCTGGCTTCTCCGTGAAGCTTCTCACTTTATAGATGTGTGCGTTGTTCTCCAACTCTTCTGCCATTTGGATGTAACCATAGGAGACTTCAGGACGGCTGGGCTTAGCGCCCATCGTCAGTTGCACATCATTTTTGCCCACAAATTCCAGTCCTCGCAACACGTCCTCTTGGAAAGCATCGTAGTCGGTGATGTTCTGGTCAGAAGGGCTGACGATGAATCTGCCCTCTGCACAGCGGCGTTTCACTTCCATTGCAGCCCACGTCACAGCTGGCACCGTATTTCTGCGCATCGGCTCCATGAGGATGTTCTCATACTTGATGCCAGGAATCTGATCCGTCACCAATTGCCGATAATGCTCGTTTGTCACGATGATAATGTTGTCTGTGTCGATAAAACTTGCAAATCTCTCGAAGGTCATTTGGAGCAAAGATTTGCCCGTCCCCAGCACATCAATGAACTGCTTGGGCTTTTTCTCACGGCTCATTGGCCACAGGCGAGAACCCATTCCACCTGCCAATATCACACAATAATTTCTCTTGTCCATATTCACCTTATCGTTTTAGTCGGAAAATTTAGGTTAGTATTCACTGTTGTGCTGCGTCACTTCTTCTGCTTCGATGCACCAGAAGTGCCATCCGTTGACGCCTGTTTCGTTGCGCCCGATGTGCCATCCACTGGTGTCTGCTTTTCACCGTTGCTCACCACCGTCGCTTCATAACCTGCCTTCTTCAGGGCAGCAATCAGTTTCTTTTGGTCAGTCTTGTCGGCATCGTAGGTCACCAGCACCTGCTGTGCGGAAAAATTGGCTTCCACCTTCTTCACGCCAGGCTTCAGTCTCAACACGTCTCTCACCTTCGTTTGAGCCTCCACGTTCTGCACGGCAGGCGAAGTCTTTACCACCAGCACTTTCAGCTCTTTTGCCACCGTTGTAGCACACATCATCAGTGCCACAGCCATCAAAGTCAATGTCTTCTTCATATAGTCTTGGTTTGTTTAATTTCAAATTCAATCGCAAAGATACACATTTTCTGTAATGTATTCTCCATCCGACAAGTTCAAATCCTATTTTTCCATTTTTTTAACGCTTTATTCTGCCAATTTGTGTACCGTTGACTTCGCCCAAGGTACTCACGTTCGGAAAAATCAAAATTAATTTTGTTTTTCTCTCACTTAATCGTACCTTTGCACTCATTATGAGCATATCCATTGAATTGAAGAACCTGACGACAGGTTATAAGGTGAAGGGCGGTGAGAAGGTCATCGCCAGAGGTTTGAATGCATCGCTGAACAGTGGCGAGATGATTTGTTTGCTGGGTCCTAATGGGGCAGGAAAATCAACGTTGCTGCGTACTTTAGCTGCTTTTCAGCCTGCATTGGGAGGTACGGTGGAGGTGATGGGACAGAACATCAAGAAGTATCAGAGCAAGGAATTGGCACAACTGATGAGTGTGGTGCTGACAGACAACTCGGACATCAAGAATATGACAGCCGAAGAGGTAGTGGCGATGGGACGAAGTCCGTACACTGGTTTCTGGGGCAAACTGCGCGAGAAGGACAAGTTGGTAGTGAAGAAAAGTCTTGGATGGGTTGGTATTGAGGAACTGGCTCCACGAAAGATGCAGACGCTCTCTGACGGTGAAAGGCAGAAGGTGATGATCGCCAAAGCGATTGCGCAAGAGACGCCCATCATCCTGTTGGACGAGCCGACCGCCTATCTCGACTATCCGAGCAAAATCGCAATGATGCTCCTGTTGCATCGTCTGGCAAAGGCACTGAAGAAGACCGTCTTCATGAGTACGCACGATTTGGAACACGCCTTGCAAGTAGCAGATCAAGTGTGGTTGCTCGACCATGAGAAGGGACTGACCACTGGTATGCCTGAAGATCTGAGTATTGATGGCAGCATTGAAGAATATTTCGCCAAAGAGAATATGCAGTTCGACCGTGAGTCGTGCACCTTCTCCATTGAACATGAGACAGCCAGAGACATTATCGTAGAGGGCAAGAAAGACTCGCTCGAATATCGACTTTGTTGCAAGGCATTGATGCGAAACGGGATGAAGCCTGTCGCATCGGCAGAGGGCACTAATGCCACTACAGATGTGACCATCAAGATACCAGGTGACGGCACCTATCGTCTGATAGAAAAAGGTAAGGAGACTGTGAAGGTGGAGAAGATGGCGCATCTGTTGCACATGATTGTGCCAGCCATCACCAAATATCATATATCAGCCATCCGTGAGGCTGCCGAAATGAATCAATACGAATAATATTCGTCATCATTATGCCAAGCCCCTATCTCGAAATCAAAGGACTGACCAAACGCATCGGACATCGTGTGCTGTTTGAGGATATCTCGTTCACGATCAATGAGCGTGAGCACATTGGACTCATTGCCAAGAACGGAACGGGCAAATCCACCTTGCTCAGCATCATCGCAGGGAAAGAAGGCGACGATGGGGGCACGATGATTTTTCGCAACGACCTGAAAGTGGGCTATCTGGAACAAACACCCACCATCAATGCACAGGAATTGGAGGGAAAGAACGACGAATACATGCAACGGTACAAGCGATTCCTCACACAGATGAAAATCACAGAGGAGGAAGCTGCGCGACCTGAAGCCCAATTAAGTGGTGGACAAGTGAAGAGAATCGCATTGTCGAGAGTGCTAGCAGGTGAACCAGATCTGCTCATTCTTGACGAGCCCACCAACCACCTGGATTTGGAGATGATTGAATGGCTCGAAAACATTCTCAGCCGTTCGACGATGGCGATTCTGATGGTGACGCATGACCGTTATTTCCTCGACCGTATCTGTTCGAGCATCATTGAGATGGATAACTCGCGCATCTACACGTATAAAGGCAACTACTCTTACTATCTAGAGAAGCGGCAAGAGCGTATCGACAACATGAATGCGGAGATTGCACGCGCGAACAACTTATATAGAACAGAGCTGGAATGGATGCGTAGCACTCCTTGTGCCCGTACCTCGAAAGCACGATACAGAATCGAATCTTTCTACGAACTGGAGAAGCGTGCCAAGCAACGCATTGAGGAACGGAATGTGCGATTGGAGATGGGGGGCACGTACATCGGCAACAAAATTTTTGAGGCAAGGAACGTATGCAAGGCATTTGGCGATCACATCATCCTCAAAGACTTCAACTATAACTTTGCACGCTACGAGAAATTAGGCATTGTAGGCAATAATGGTACAGGAAAATCCACCTTCGTGAAAATGCTCTTAGGTATTGAGCCACATGACAGTGGTCGCATTGACATCGGTAAAACGGTACGTTTCGGTTACTACTCCCAGCAGGGGATGGCATTCAGGGATGACCAGAAAGTGATTGATGCCGTTAGGGACATTGCGGAGTATGTGGATATGGGCAACGGAGAGAAATTGTCTGCCGGTCAGTTCTTGCAGCACTTCCTTTTTACACCAGAAGAACAATACAGTTACATCTATAAACTGAGTGGTGGAGAGAGGCGCAGACTTTATCTCTGCACAGTATTGATGAAGGCTCCTAATTTCCTCATCCTCGATGAGCCCACCAATGACCTTGACATCGTGACCTTGCAGATATTGGAAGACTATCTGAAGAACTTTCATGGTTGTATCATCATCGTGAGCCACGACCGTTATTTTATGGATAGAGTGGTTGACCACACGTTGGTGTTTCAGGGTGATGGAAACATTCAGGACTTTCCTGGCAGTTATAGTCAGTATCGTCAATGGAAGAAGCAGAATGATAAAGAGCAAGGGGCGAAGAGCAAGGAGCAAGGGGTAAGGAGCAAGGAGCAAGAGAAGTCTGATGGGAGGAATCAGAACCGTGCCCGTCGCCTCACTTTTAAGGAACGCCAGGAGTTCAATCAACTGGAAAAGGACATTGCTGCCCTCGAAGCAGAAAAGAAACAAATAGAGACCGCCCTTTGTGGAGGCACCACCTCTGTGGAGGAAATCACCAACATGAGCAAGCGACTCCCCATATTGACTGAAGAATTGGAAGAAAAGGAAATGCGTTGGCTCGAACTATCAGAATTTGCATAACAATGAACATCACATCAGCCACCTACGTCGGCTCTAAGCCCAACCACACCCAATGCCCCAACGATGGACGTCCAGAATATGCGTTCATCGGACGAAGCAACGTGGGCAAATCATCGCTCATCAATGCGCTCACAGGCAGGAAGAACCTTGCCCTCACTTCCTCTACCCCAGGCAAGACGATGTGCATCAACCACTTCTTGATCAACGAACGGTGGTACATTGTCGATTTGCCCGGTTATGGATATGCTCAGCGTGGGAAGAAGGCCGTAGAGAAGTTGAAGACGATGATCAGCAGTTATGTGCTGGAGCGTGAGCAACTGACCTGTTTGTTCGTGCTGATTGACATCCGTCACGACCCTCAGCAAGTGGACTTAGCTTTTCTGCATTTCCTTGGAAGCAACGGTGTTCCCTTCGCTATCGTCTTCACGAAGGCAGACAAACTCTCTCCTTCGAAAGTGAAGCCAGCTGCTGAGAAATACCTCAATGTGCTGAAAGAGGAATGGGAGGAATTGCCCCCCTATTTCATCACCAGTGCCACCAGCAAGTTGGGCAAGGAAGAATTGTTAGATTACATCGAAAACATCAATAAAAACCTTTAAAAAACGCTCAGGAGAACCTTCCTGAGCATTTTTTTTGCGAAAGTATTTGCAGAATCAAAAATAATCACTACTTTTGCACCATCTTTTTGGGACATCCGAAATACATTTAGGAAACGAAACATTGTCTCAAAAAAAATCTCAAACATCATTCTAAACTATTTTTAAGGTCTTGCGGTTTAACCAACCGCAATCCCAACAAATCAATATTTTATGTACAATTTAGAAGAACTTAACCGCAAGGAAAAGGATGAATTGCTCAACATCGCAAACGAGTTGGGCATCAAGAACGCTGAAAAGATGGACGACCTCACTTTACGTCTGACCATCATCGATGAGCAAGCAACTAATTTTGCTTCCAATGCGGCAGCCAATGAAAAGAGTGGACGCAAGCGTTCCCGTGTCAGCATCAAGAGTGTTGACCGCGTATATACAGCCAATCAAGACAAGGCAAAGAAGATTGATAAGACCATGAAAGTGACCAAGGACGAATCTATGTTCGCAGCCCTTTCTGATGATGAGAAGGCTATGCTCACTCTTGCTGAAGAAAAGGAGCAAGGAACAAGGAGCGAGGAGCAAGAGGTGGCGCCAGAGCCCAAGAAGCGTGGAAGAAAGCCAAAGGCAGAAAAGGAGCAAGAGGTGGCACCAGAGGCTGTTGCAGAAGAAGCTCCAGCACCTAAGAAGCGTGGTCGCAAGCCTAAGGTGAAGGAAGATGAGGAAGAGGTGAAGGCAGAAGAAGCGACGATTTCTGATGCGATTGTTCCTGAAGCTATCGTTCCCGAGGAGGTATATGCTTCATCGGAGAGCAAGCCCAAGACCATCTTCTCCACAGCCGAAGAGACTGCCAAGGCTGCTACAGATTCCGACTTCATCATTTTGCAAGATGTACCAGCAGACAATTCGTACATCCCTGCTGTAAGCGTGTTCGATCGTTTCGAGAGCAGACAAGAAGCAGATGACAGATTGCCCATCTATGAAGAGCCCTTCGATGACTTCATCCCAACAGCACAATCTGCCAGAAAGGAGAAGCCCGTGAAAGAGAAGCCCTACGAATTCGACAACATCATCCGTGTGAGTGGTGTGTTGGAGACAGTTGATAACTATGGTTTCCTCCGCAGCAGTGACTACAACTACCTTCCATCGCCCGATGATGTGTATGTGAATCTGCAACAGATCAAGCACTTTGGACTAAAGACTGGAGATGTGGTGGATGGTTTTGTGCGCCCTCCAAAGGAAGGTGAACGTTTCTTCCCACTTGTGAGTGTAGAGAAAATCAATGGTTGCGACCCAGCTCGTGTGCGTGACCGTGTGGGATTCGAATTCCTCACCCCTCTCTTCCCAGATGAGAAGTTCAAGCTTTGCAAGGGATATGATGACAGCAAGTCTTCCCGTGTGGTCGATCTGTTCTCGCCAATCGGTAAGGGACAGCGCGCCCTCATCGTTGCACAGCCAAAGACTGGTAAGACCATGCTGATGAAGGACATTGCCAACTCTATCGCTGCCAATCATCCTGAGGCATACCTCATGATGTTGCTCATTGACGAGCGTCCAGAGGAAGTAACAGATATGGCTCGTACGGTGAATGCCGAAGTGATTGCAAGTACCTTTGATGCTCCTGCAGAGAATCACGTGAAGATTGCCGGCATCGTGCTTGAAAAGGCAAAGCGTATGGTGGAGAGTGGACACGATGTGGTCATTTTCCTTGACTCCATCACCCGTCTGGCTCGTGCCTACAACACCGTATCTCCTGCATCAGGTAAGGTGCTCTCTGGTGGTGTGGATGCCAACGCGCTCCACAAGCCTAAGCGTTTCTTCGGAGCTGCCCGCAACATCGAGAATGGTGGTTCGCTGACCATCATCGCCACAGCCCTCATCGATACTGGTTCCAAGATGGATGAAGTCATCTTCGAGGAATTCAAGGGTACGGGTAACATGGAGTTGCAGCTCGACCGCAGCCTCGCCAACAAGCGTGTTTTCCCAGCAGTCAACCTCACAGCATCTTCTACTCGTCGTGACGACCTGCTGCAAGACCAGACGACACTCAACCGCATGTGGGTGCTCCGCAACCATATAGCCGACATGACGTCGATGGAAGCAATGGACTTCGTGATGAAACAAATCGAACGAACGAAGAACAACGAAGAGTTTTTGATCAGTATGAACGGCTGATGAAGAACTGAAGAATTGAAAAATTGAAGGATTGAAGTTTTTGGCTGACGCGATGTGAATACACGCCGAATGGCCAACTTCAATCCTTCAATTTTTTAATTTTTCAATTCTCTCTATTTCCCCTCACACAATTCCATGTACTGCCTTACATCCTTATTATTGCGGAATTCCTCTGGCGCTCGACCATAGATTTCATCAATCTGTGGTGTCGTAGTGGGGAAACCGAACTGGTTGTACGCATTGTCGCAAAGCACCAGGAAGTAAGTCAGACCTAATACATTATCGAAGTTGGCAGTCACGAATTCTGTCTCCAACTTATCAATTGCCATACGCAGACCACCTTCCTCTTCGCCCAACTCGCGCAGAATCTCGTCGTGGTCATAACCGTCAAGAATCATCTTGCTCTCCTTCCGAGGAAGCTCCTGCAACAGGAACATCAGCGAATCCCTCTCCGTCATAAAGGCATAGAACTTGTCGTTCAATGGCGTGCCCTCCACTTTCATCGCATTGTTCAGGTCTATCACCTTGATGTTTCCCTCCTCCAGAATGATGGGGATGTTGTCACCACTCTTGCCGAAGAACATTCTCACACACATCACAGAATCCACAGGACCCGTCATCGCGAACGTGCCATGCAGAATCTTGCATGAGTCCACAGCCTTCGTGTCTTCGCCACCAATAGGACGCAGATACACCATGTCGCCATCGTAAAACGACTGCAACGCTGTGCCCGTGATGTTGTAGTTCGTCGAGCAAGCTGCCAGCACCATCATCGGCACCAACACACACAATCCTATCCGTAGAAATTGTCTCATCTGCGTCTGTTACATTGATATACGTGTGCAAAAGTACAAATCCTTTCCCACCCACACAAACCATTTAGCATTTCTTAATACTGCGTTAATCTTTTTTAATGATTTAAGACAAAAGAGGCACAAAGTCAAGTGAACTTCGTGCCTCTATATAATAAATATGTATAATCGTTAGAATTCGGCTGTCTTTGGCGTGCGTGGGAATGGGATGACATCGCGGATGTTCTGCATACCCGTCACAAAGAGGATGAGACGCTCGAAACCAAGACCGAAACCAGCGTGAGGACAAGAACCGAACTTACGAGTGTCGAGATACCACCACATATCCTTCATTGGAATCTGGCGCTCCTCAATCTCGTTCATCAACTTGCCGTAGTCCTCTTCGCGGACAGAACCACCAATAATTTCACCAATCTGTGGGAAGAGCACGTCGGTTCCCTGTACGGTCTGTTCCATTTCCTGACCATCCAACACAGGATTCTTTTCGTCTATTTTCATGTAGAAAGCCTTGATGGCCTTTGGATAGTGGGTCATGATGACAGGCTTCTTGAAGTATTCTTCCACCAGGTAACGCTCATGCTCGCTGGCAAGGTCGTCGCCCCAGTTGCATGGGAATTCAAACTTGCGACCATCCTTGATGGCCTGCTGCAAGATGCGAATACCCTCTGTGTAGTCAAGGCGTACGAAGTCCTCACGGAGCACTCCCTCAAGACGTTCGATAAGTCCCTTGTCAATCATCTTGTTGAGGAACTCAAGATCGTCCTTGCAGTTGTCGAGTGCCCAACGCACACAATATTTGATGAAGTCCTCTTCCAAGTCCATCAGGTCGGGAAGATCCATGAAAGCAATCTCTGGCTCAATCATCCAGAACTCTGCCAGATGGCGAGGAGTGTTGGAGTTCTCAGCACGGAAAGTAGGACCAAAAGTGTAGATAGCACCCAGAGCCGTAGCACCCAATTCGCCTTCGAGCTGACCAGAAACGGTGAGCGAAGTCTGCTTGCCGAAGAAATCGTCGTCGTAGATGATAGAACCATTCTCGTCCTTCTTCAGGTCGTAGAGGTTCTTAGTCGTCACCTGGAACATCTGACCAGCACCCTCACAGTCAGAAGCCGTGATGATGGGGGTGTGGAAGTAGAAGTAGCCATGCTGATGGAAGTAAGTATGAATCGCCATCGCCATATTGTGACGGATGCGCATCACAGCACCAAACGTATTGGTACGCAGACGCATGTGAGCATACTGACGCATATACTCGAAGGACTGTCCCTTCTTCTGCATAGGATAGTCAGCAGGACATTCGCCAAACACCTTGATGTCGGTAGCCTGCACCTCCACAGCCTGACCAGAGCCAATGGATTCCACCATTGTACCTGTCACAGAAAGACAAGCACCCGTGGTGATCAGTTTCATCATCTCAGGGTCGAACTTCTCCACATCGGCAACAATCTGCACGTTCTTGATGGTGGAGCCATCATTGAGTGCGATGAAGTTAACAGCCTTGCTGCCACGCTTGGTGCGCACCCAACCCATAACGGTAACCTCAGCACCAAAGTCGGTGCGTTGCAAGAGGTCTATGATTTTAGTACGTTTCATCTGTTTGAAAAATTGAAGGATTGAAGAATTGAAGAATTGAAGTACCATGCGGCTTGTACACATCGCGTTAGCCTGACTTCAATTTTTCAATTCTACAATTTTTTAATTCTTATTCATAATGTCCTGTGTGCAACATAGCCACCTCCTGCTCAGTGAGGAAGCGCCAGTCACCACGCTTGATACCCTTCTTGGTAAGACCAGCGAACATCACGCGGTCGAGTTTGCAAACACGGTAACCGAGGCTCTCGAAGATACGGCGCACGATGCGGTTCTTACCAGAGTGAATCTCGATACCCACCTGCTTGCGATCAGTTTCAGAAGCGTAGCTGATAGCATCAGCCTTGATTTCTCCGTCCTCGAGCATGATGCCCTCTGCAATCTGCTTCATGTCAGCAGCTGTGAGGTTCTTATCGAGGTGAACATGATAGATCTTCTTCTTTAAAAACTTTGGATGCGTGAGTTTGGAAGCCAAATCACCATCGTTGGTAAAGAGAAGCACACCCGTCGTGTTGCGGTCGAGACGACCTACAGGGTAGATGCGTTCGCGGCAGCAATTCTTCACGAGATCCATCACGGTTTTGCGCTGCTGTGGATCGTCAGAAGTAGTCACGTAGTCCTTTGGTTTGTTGAGGATGACATACACCTTCTTCTCGATGCTCACGAGCTGGTCGTGGAAGTGGATCTCATCTGTGCGCTGCACCTTGGTACCCAACTCTGTCACCACCTGTCCATTGACAGACACTACGCCTGCCTGGATGAACTGGTCAGCCTCACGACGAGAGCAAACGCCAGCATTTGCCAAGAACTTGTTCAGGCGGATGGGTGCATTTGGATCCTCGAGGTACTCCTTGTACTCAATCTGCTTCTTCATGCTATACTTAGCATTGGGGTTGTAATCGCCAGTACGAGGACGGTAGCCGCCACGACCACCCTGCTGATAGCCGCCACGCTGCTGATAAGCACCACGACCACCTTGCTGGTAGCCGCCACGCTGCTGATAACCACCTCTTTGTTGGTAGCCACCCTGACGCTGCTGATAACCACCTCTCTGCTGGTAACCGCCCTGACGAGGCTGGAAACCACCCTGCTGTTCGAAGCCACCCTCCTGTTCACCATTCTGCTGTTGATAGCCACCACGCTGATAGCCACCACGCTGCTGGTAACCACCACGCTGGTAGCCACCACGCTGCTGATAGCCACCACGCTGGTAACCACCATTATTGTTGTATGAACGCTGCTGGTAACCACCCTGGCGAGCCTGGAAGCCATCCTCCTCAGACGAAGAGGAACCACCAAAGCCAGCGGGACGGAAGCCACGCTCATTCTGTACTCCATTTGAACTGTATGCAGCACGCTCATTACGGTTGAAACGAGGGCGCTGTGGACGGTCGCCACGATTAAACTGTGGACGACTGCCATAATGACTTTCACGGTTGTAAGATGATGGACGGAAGCCCTCACGGTCACCGCCATTTTCAGCCTTTTCTTCTGATGCAGGCGCATTGCCCTGCCATTCTTCTAATTCAGACATGATTGTTTGTGATTAAAGTGATTAAATCCTAAAAAATATTTGTATTGTTGGTTTGGTTATTATTACATTCCTGTATAGCTGTGAGGAGTAATTGCTCTCAGTTCCTCCTTCACGCTCTCCGACACCTCCAGACCATCAATGAATGTGCTGATGCTCTCAGCTGTGATGGCAGCGTTGGTGCGAGTGAGTGCCTTGAGTGCTTCGTAAGGGTGAGGATAAGCTTCACGACGGAGAATCGTCTGGATGCCTTCTGCACATACAGCCCAACAGTTGTCGAGGTCGCGATTGATAGCGTCTTGATTGAGCAGAAGCTTGCGCAAGCCCTTCAAAGTTGATTGGATGGAGATAACCATGTGACCCATTGGCACACCCACATTGCGAAGTACCGTAGAGTCGGTCAAGTCACGTTGCAGACGACTTACTGGGAGTTTCTGGCTGAGGAAAGCAAGGATGGCATTCGCCATACCGAGGTTACCCTCCGAGTTTTCGAAGTCGATAGGATTGACCTTGTGAGGCATTGCTGAAGAACCTACCTCACCAGCCTTGATCTTCTGCTTGAAGTATTCCATCGACACATACATCCAGAAGTCGCGGTCGAGGTCGATGATGATGGTATTGATGCGCTTCATCGCGTCGAAGATAGCACCCAGATTGTCGTAGTTGCTGATTTGGGTGGTCCACTGCTCACGCTCCAATCCCAGTTTCTCGCTCACGAACTTGTTGCCGAATGCTTTCCAGTCATATTCAGGATAAGCGATATGATGCGCATTGTAGTTACCAGTCGCACCACCAAACTTGGCCGTCATCTTGCAAGCCTTCAGTTGGTTCAGTTGCTCTGTGAGGCGATAGACATACACCATCACTTCCTTACCCAAACGTGTGGGGGAAGCAGGCTGTCCGTGTGTCTTTGCCAACATCGGAATGTCCTTCCACTCGTCAGCATACTCCTGAAGCTGCGCGATGAGTTCCTCTACCTGTGGGTAGTACACCTCGTTGAGTGCATCCTTGATGCTGAGTGGCACAGAGGTGTTGTTGATGTCCTGACTGGTCAAGCCAAAGTGAATAAATTCCTTGTAATCTTCAAAGTTGCCAATCTTGTCAAGTTCCTCCTTGATGAAGTACTCTACAGCCTTCACGTCGTGGTTGGTCACCTTCTCGATGTCCTTCACACGTTGTGCATCTGCCTCAGAGAAGTTGCGATAGATATCACGCAGACGTTCAAAGAGGCTGTGGTCAAAGCCCTTCAACTGAGGAAGAGGTAACTCGCAGAGCGTGATGAAATACTCAATTTCAACACGTACACGATACTTAATCAATGCGTATTCTGAAAAGTATGAAGCCAAGTCCTGTGTCTTGCTTCTGTAACGACCGTCAATAGGCGAGACAGCCGTGAGTGCATTCAGTTCCATATCCGTTGCTTTCTACTATTTTATTTGAATGTGCGTCACCGAGACGCTTATCCCAATCTTCTATTAATTACCGAGTCGAATAATCTTTTTATCTGGTATTTTGCTTTTACACTGCAAAGGTACAAAAAAGTTAGTAGTTAGGAGTCAGAAGTTAGGAGTTTTTAACTGAAAAGAATCAATTATTGCCGTTTGGTTGCCCTTTTGCTATCTTTTCATCCCTTTTCGACTGCCGAAACACGAAAAACAGTATATACTTCCACCACCACGAAGAACACAAAAGGAATCAGCCATGAGGTCTTTCCCACATACATCCCTGCATAGAAACCCACCGGCAACCACATCAATACGGTTGCCAAAATCAGGGCCACAACACCAAAAACACGTTGATGATACAAACGACGCAACGTCAACTCACGAGGGTCTGTGATGGGATACTTCAGATAGAACGGTGTCTGCATGAATCTGCCACACACCAAAAACACTGTGCCCACAGACATCCCTATCGACGCCATCAGACGCATGTTTTCTTGGGGAAGCACCCACAGCGCTGCCGCCAGCACTACCAGCGTCAAGCCCACCACCTCAATGATTCCTAAAATCTTTTGCATATTCTTACCTCTTACTTCTTACCTCTTACCTCAAACCTCACTCATCCTCATCATCCTCCACAATATAGATATCCTCATTGTCCGTCTTCATGAAATAACGGCTGCGTGCCACCTCGCGGATGGCCTCAGGATCATTCTTCAACGCATGGAGGGTCTTCTTATCCTGTTCGAACTTACGGTTATACTCGTCAATCTCTCCCTTCAATCTGGAGATTTCCTGTTGCTGACCGATGCGGTTCACAATACTGCTTTCGCCCACAAAACCAATGGCAACGATGAACACTGCCAATGCAATCAAATATTTCAGTTTGAAAAACCAATGTTTAATACTACTTCCCATAAGGCGCTCACTTCATTCAAAAAGATGGAAACAATAACTATTTAACTTTCTGGGTACAAAGGTACAACTAAGTGTGTAAAAAACAAAATAAAATGACAAAAAATCACTCCTTATTCCACTTTCACCTTCACAGGGTGACTCACATTGTCCTTCCATTCGTCCAAAGAGGCAAACCACTCCTTGGGTGAATGGAAGCCTTTTTCTTCTTTGTCAGCACAGAAACTGACGAAGTAACGAAGGAAATTCTTCGTGGGTTGTACCACAAAGAGATAGTTGAGTTTGTCCTCTTTCGTCTCGCTGATATACTCCTTAGGCACATACACAGCCAAACCCACAGGTTCGGGTGCCCATTGTTGTTTCTTGCCCATATCAGGATAGTCGCAGCCCCATGAGGCAGCAAGACCCTCCTTCTTCACAAAACCCTGCGACTTGTGTCCCTTGCGTGTGGCTTCATCAGCAGTCTCACCCACTTTTTGAACACCCGTGCAGAAGAATTTCTTCTCAAAAAGTTTCTTGCCCAACGATGGAGTGAACTGCACCTCCACCTGCATATCTCGATGACCAGCATACAAGGTATAATATTGGTGCATATCGTAGATGAGATTCTCCTCCCTCACGCCCAAATCATAGACCTCCACCACTGTGCGCAAAGGGCCTGTAGTCACCACACGCTGACCTCTTACACCTACCTCTGTCCAGTTCTCTGACTGTCCCTTCTTCCAATCCTTGAATGAGCCACAACCGATGGCATCACCTGCCCAAAGCACATCCACGCCATAGCCCTGTGCCAACTGTTCTTCAGAAGTGTAGAACTGCGTCACAGGCAATTCGATGCGACGTTGTTTCTTGCCATAGAGATCAATGTTCTGACGATGGTCGAAGTAGATGCGATAACCCACCACATCAGACTCCAGCGTGATGCCGTGCATATAGATGTCGTTGAAGATATTGCTCTTGCCTGGAGCCTCCACACGCAGCACATCAGGATGCTTGTCCTGTTTGTCACGCAGTTGAAGCGTTGTGTAAATGCGCTCCTCGCCCCTTGCTCCTTGCTCCTTGCCCCTCTTTTCCTCTTTGGCAGAAAGCTTCACCTCATACGTCTTGATGTCCTTGTCCTTGATATCAGCCAAGAAGAACACCTCATCAGGCAGTCCGTCACCATCCATGTCGTCGAGCTGGCAGGGCACATCCTTTCCCTTGCATTTGACGGTGGCACTCTTCACCTCAAAGTCCACCTTCTTCATGTCCGAGAACTTCACCACCACAGGCTCGTCTATCTTGTCCTCCTTCCACTCGTTCGTGACCGTTACCTTCGCTGTCAGACTCTGTGCTGATGCTGTCACAAAACCAAGCAGCATCCCAATTGTTATGATTCCTTTCATCATAAAAAACGTATCTTTGCAATTTGGCTGCAAAGATACGATTACTAAATGAATTGACAATGTTTATTTCGTCATTTTCTGCACGTCGTCCAGGGTAAAGGTACCCGAGAAGACGATAACGGCAAATTCCCCATCTTCGTCTGCCATCATGACGACGGCTGATTGTTGCTTACCCTCCTTGTGGTAGATGCGCACCTTGTCGCCATCATCATCCACCTGCATGAGCAGTTCATACTTGCCTTGCTTCACATAGGATTGTGTGTCTGCCTTCAGTCGGGCAATGGCGTTCTTCTCTTCCGCACTGATGATCTGGATGCCGTTCAGCTTTTTCATCAGGCTCTTCGTGTCCACTCCTGGCACGGAGGGTGCAGCATTCTTTCCTGCCATCTGGAGCATGAACTTGGAAATGAACACGTAGGTCACATTCTTCGTGTCGGCATACTTCTCAAACTCCTTCACCTGTGCGTTGGCTGTGACACTTGCTACAAGCATCGCCACACATAGAATTATTTTGACTGTAGTTTTCATATCTTTCACTATTTTTCTAACACTTGTAATTGTTTGTTCAATGTCATTTCAGCACGGTCGCTGATGGCTTTCGCCTTTTCCATCTGACCCAGTCCCTTGTTCAGGTTGTACGCCAACAGGTTGAGCGCCTTTTCCGCCTCCCGCTGCGCAATGGCTGGATCTTGGTAGGTGTCCTGCTCGGCAAGGTTGACAGGCTCCTCTTTTTGCTGGAGGAAGTAATACCCCACTCCAAAGACGAGGGCAACACAGGCAGCGATGGCTGCAACCTTGAGGTAAGAGGTGAGAGGTAAGAGGTGTGAGAGAGATGTCGGAGTTTGGGCTATCTTCTTGCCCCTTGCTCCTTGCTCCTCAGAAGCCCACTCATCTATCTTGGCAGAAAGCCTTTCCTCCAATCCTTCTGGGATGGGGATTTGTTCGAGTTCTTTCCAATTCAGTTGCTCCATGTCTTTGTGAGTTTTAAGTATTGCTGTTTCAGTTTCTGTCTCGTTCGCATCATGATGATACGTAGGTTGCCTTGCGAGAGTCCTGTATCACGTTCCATCTCTTCGTAGGACTTTTCTTCCACCAGATGCATTTGGAGGATGGTTCTGTCCCTTTCGGGCAATCCGTCCATCAGCGTCTCCATCTGCCTTGCCTCGTCTGTCGCCTCCAGGGTGTCAGCGAGGCTCCTCTCGTCTGGCGGATCTGCGTGGTCGTCTATGTCCTCCGAGGTGTCGATGCGTTTCAGTCGCCGTTGGTCTCTGTAGAGGTTTTGCATCAGGGTCACGAGATAAGCTTCCGTCATCGCCTCCTCCTTCAGGTCATCACGCTTCTGCCAGAGCTTCAGATACGTGTCCTGAAGCAGGTCTTCGGCATCCTGCGCATTACCCGTCAGATGGTAGCCCACCCGATAGAGCCGCCTGTGGAAAGGCATAAACCGCTGCTTAAACTCCCGTGCGTCCATCTGAATGAATCACTTCTTGTCTTCAGATTTTGTGAAAGCGATGTCAACCACCACCTTCTTTGTCTTGTCATATTTCGATGCCTTGTCTTGATCGAAATAATAATGGACACCATATTCGCCATTCAGCACACCATCCTCATCGCTCAAGTATTTGATGACCTCATTTTCATTGTGGAATTCAGGGCGATACTCTCCATTCAAGAGGATGACACAGTTCATGATAGCCTCTTTCATTTCTTCTGCTGACATTTTGGAGGTATTGCTTTTGTCCGCCCACTCAATCACCACTTTCTTGTCTGTATGGGGGTACTTCTCCTTCACAGCTCCACCTACAATCCATGATTCTTGATTAAAATGGAAATCTTTGGCATCCATATACGCTTTCGCTTCTTCCAAAGAATGCAGTTCGGGATGTTCCTCACCATCGATGACAAACAGCGCATTGCCCTTCTTCACCTCTTCCAGCACATCTTTCATGTCCACCACCTCGCCGCCATTCTCCTGTTCATAGCTGACGCCATCCTGATCCATGATGGACCTGATCATGAGTTCCTTGTCCACCTTCGTGTCAAGATGCATCAACGCCACTGTTTCCCACATATCAACTCGCATCAGCATGTCGCTGACCGTTTTGCCCTTCACTTTGCCGTAGCATTGCAGTTTGATCGTGGGATTGAACACTTCAGACATCATTTGCCGAAGAACATTCGCTTCTTCATCAGAACCTCCATTCTTGTTGGTTGTAAACAACAGGTCGTACCCCTTGAGTGCCTGAATATCCTTCTCAATCTGAGCTCGTTGCTCCTCATCGCATTTCTCAATCTGCACCGTCTCACTCATCTTGAAGTTCTTCTTCAACTGAGCACGGTTTTTCTCCGTAAAAGCAGGATCTGGGTTCTCAGCATAGTTCTTCAGCGTCTCCTTGCTCGTATCCATGTACGTAGCATTTGGCAGCTGCCTGTACTTCTCGATCAGCTTCTTTGCTGTCTGTCCGAAGGCAACACTCACCATGAGCGCCATTACCATCAATATAACAGTCCGTTTCATCGTTCCAGCATATTCTAGTTGTCAGTTACACTTAGTTTCGCTTGTTTTTCAATCAGCTTCTTGAAATCCAGTTTGCCCTCGATGACTACCAGTGTAGATTCGTCCTCTCCTTCATGAAAGATGGCGATGGTGGATTTCTTCCCCTTCTTCAACTGAGAGATAGTAAACTTCTCGCCATCTTCGTCTGTTCCAACAAGGAGAGGTTCCCAACTACGACCACTCACAATGCTTCCCGCTTGGATGCCAAATGCCTCGGCTCCATCCTTTTCTTCGCATCTATAAATACTGATGTTCTCCATTTTCTTGAGCATGTCGCTCGACATTCCCTCGAGGGAGAGATCATCACTGAACTCGAAGTCACCCCCACTCTTGGCAGCCAGATTCAGCATGGTTTTGTTAATGACGACATGTTCCACACCTTTGATGTCAGCCAACTTTGCGAAGGCATTACTTTGCGCGAAGGCACAACCAACACAGAGTGCCATTGCCACACATAAAATTGTTCTTTTCATATTCTTATACTATTTTATTCGGTTGAGTTTTCCTAATTCTATCCATAAAAGGTTTTAGTCAATTGACACAGAACCTTTTTTCATCGAGTTCAGAAGTTCAGCACTGCCAGAGACGACCAAGAACAACGAGGTGCCATATTTATCTTTGCCATAGTTGATGACCTTCACCTTATCGCCATCCTCGACACATCCAATCTTAATGGTCACTCCAGCATGACGTACGTCAATCATTGACTCATATTTTTCATTCTTCAAGAACGAGAAGCCCATCTTCTTCAGTTGAGAAGCCGCCTTTTTGTCATCAGTCGTTTTGAACACCATGACATCATCCATCTTCCCGAGGAATTCGGCAGAATCTTGTCCTCCACCCAATTGTATATAGGAATCGAAAGGGGAGCCGAAAGAGAGTGGCTTTCCCGTCGCAGCCACCTGCTGGATAGCCTGTTTGTCATAATGTTTGTACTCCACACCCTTGATGTCAGCCAGTTGCTTAAAGGCATCTTTCTGTCCGAAGGCAACACTCACCATTAGTGCCATTGCCACACATAAAATTATTCTTTTCATATTCTTTTATTTTTTATTATTAATACTATTTTAAGAGCCCTTCTATCTGTACAAACGAGACTTTTCACACGTTTGTTACAACGAAAAGCAATATTTTTTGCAAAGATACAAACTTTTTTCAAAGCTTGCTAAAGCTCTAGCAAATGTTTTTTCTTCAAATAAGCGTTTGCTAAACCCCTAGCAAATAGTTTTTTCTTAAAAATGCGTTTGCTAACCCCCTAGCAAATGATTTTTCTTTAAAAAAGCGTCTGCTAAACTTCTAGCAAATAGTTTTTTCCCGAAAATGCGTTTGCTAAACCTCTAGCAAGTATTCCAATATAAATATATGAAAGATAAACAAGAAAGGGATTTTCCTATGCAGAAGAATGAATTTCCCTCAATTAATAGTGGAATCCTTACCGTTGTTCCAATTATATGTCGTAACTTTGCCCTCGACAACAAATAACAATCACGAAAATCATTTATGAAAAAGAGAAATCAAATCTTAGGAATCATCGCCATGCTGTGTGTGGGCATGTTGTTCACCTCGTGCACAAAGGACGAGAAACTTTCAAACCGTCTCTCAGGAACATGGGAAGGCGATTGGGGCATGTCGTATGTTGACCGCGATGGCATTCAACACAATTCGCACTACACTGTCATCGAATTCCACTCCGACAAAATTTTCGAAACGCAAGGCTACGGTTATCAAGAGGACTACTACGAAGACGGACCTTTCGAGAAAATAGGCTTGTACTTCAACTGGAGCATCAACCATCAGGTAATCAACATCACTTATCCACCAGGCTATTCCATCTACAACTGCAGCATCCGTGATTATGTGATGGAAAAGAAACGCTTCACGGGTTACATCGGCGACACGTATTTCAGGCTCAACAACCTGACCAAAGACTACAAGTGGTATGATTATGCTGGCTTCTACACGGCAACCACCCTCGCGGGCACAACAGCTGTGCTGCTTTGGGCATGGGAATGCACAGAACCCATTTACTATGACGACTACTATAGCTACTATGCCAAGACTCGAGGCGCCGATGCACCAGAAGCAAGCCCCATCACTATGCCAGATGGCACGACGGTGCAACCAGCAGGCGAGAATTGCCCGATCCGCATCTTCAACCGCTTTGCAGAGCAAGATGAGCAGTAAGATTATTCACCATTAAAAACGAAACAGATATGAAAAAAGCATTCTCTCTCTTCAGCATCATCGCAATGGCTGGACTTTGCCTGATGTTCACTTCGTGCACAGACGACGACACGGAAGAATCCATGTACCTCTCTGGGCAGTGGCAAGGAGACTGGGGCATGTACTACGGCTACACCTACCCGAATGGTGAGTACGTGGAGTACGACTCCTACGACACCGACCTCATCTTCTATCCTGACTACGACTATGCCACTCACGGTTATGGCTATCAGGTGGATTGGTATCGCACTGGTCCTTATCAGCGACTCAGCTACCGCTTCAGTTGGAGCATCACCAACGGCATCATCTACTTGACCTACCCTGGCTATCCAGAGTACAACACGAGCATCCGCAACTATCGTCTGAACGACCGCCACTTCACGGGCTACTTCACCAACAGTACCTCACCTTTCGACCTTCTCAAGATTCAGAACTACTACAACTGGATGGATTACGAGAGGCTCTACAGCAGCTACGGCTACGTTTATCTGGAATGGGGATGGGACGGCGGCTACTATTATGATGGCTATTACTACGACACGTATTATGCCAAGACTCGTGGTGTAGAAGCCACCGACACTGCAGGCAAACCTGCTGAAGGACGCGTGACGAAGATTGGCAGCCGATTGGCTGAAAAGTGAAAATTGAAATATATCAAGAAAGGCTACGCCAATTCGGTGTAGCCTTTCTTGATGCTTATTAATGTCCCAACCTTTTCATGTGGCACATCATCAAGTTCCCTTCCTCGTCTCTGAGGTGCATTCCCCCACCCTCGCAGTAACGGAACATCTTGCAGGAGGCACAATCGTCCTTCTTCATCCAGTCGCGATTTCGGTAGTTCTGGAAACCGTTTTCCCACACGTCCCAGAAGTTGTCCTTGTAGATGTTGCCCTGATAGTACTTGCCACGAATGCTGGTGCAAGCTGAGATGCTGCCATCAATCAGGATGGATGCGATACTCAAACCTGCCTCACACCTATAGAGGTGGTCACGCACCTTGCCCTCATATTCTCCCACAAAACCCTCGCAGGCATAGCTTGCATGAATCTTGCCCTCTTGACGACAAGCCACGATGAAGTCCATCAGTTCACGGAACTTCTCATCAGGAATTTGCAGGTCTGGATGCTGCTTGGCACGTCCTGCCGGGAAGATGGTGAAGAGTCGCCACTGACGCACACCAGCCTCGTAGAGCATCTCCTTCAATGCTGGCAGGTAGTTGATGTTGCGATTGTTCACACACGTCACCACATCCCAAATCACCTGTTTCTGACCAGCTAACAGACGGATGGCTCGCATGGCGTTCTTGAAACTGCTCTCATGCCCACGCATCCAGTTGTGGTCCTCCTCATTGCCATCAAGGCTCACAGCCATACTGCGCAAGCCCGAAGCACAAAGCCGCTTGAAACGCTCCTCTGTGAGCATCATGCCATTCGTCACCATACCCCAAGGGTATTCACGCTTGTAGAGTTCCAAGCCAATGTCTTCAAGGTCTTTTCTAGCCAACGGCTCACCCCCAGAGAAGACAATCATCACCTCATGCGTATCGACATGAGGCGTCACCTGCTCGTCAATCACCTTGAGGAAATCTTCGGCAGGCATATCGGGCGCCAACGCCTCCGTTTTGCAGTCGCTGCCACAATGCTTGCAATGCAGGTTGCAACGTAGGGTGCATTCCCAAAAGAGCTGTCGCAGAGGATGCAGCAGCTTGTGATTCTTTCGGAGTTGACGGTCAAGTTCCAATCCAGCCCGTTGTCTCAAAGAGAGCATCGCCATACAATCAATCTTGCTTGATTTCGATGTCCACACCTTCCTTGTCAATCACATTCAATCGCTGAAAAGGAGCAGGACTCACACTATACATCGCCTTGAATTCTGGCTCACGAGGTTTTTTCACAGAATCAATGGAATCCGTCCCTGTCGAATCAGGATTCCACTTAGGGTCAGGCACCCCATACATGCAGGGCTGGAACCAGCAAGATGACAAGCCCAACAATGCTATCGCAGACGACAACAGACGGCTTGTCCACACCAGCCATTTATTCTTCAATTTCTTCATGAGCATTTCCGTTCTTTATTCCATCCCTAAAAGCTCCTTCACTTCAGGAGTCAGATAAGGTTTGATTTTGTCGTAGGGGATGATTGCCCGTGGCATACCCAATGCGTAAGGACCGACCTCGTAGGCGCCATAGTCGAATGCCACACCCTCCTTCACCAGCGAAGGATCACATCCTGGGAAGTCTATCTCTTCAGGTGCATTCAACATATCATCGCTACCATATTCATCCTGCAATTGTGCAACAATCATCTTCAGCACAGCCTTTCGACCAGCCTTCGTGATGATGTCGTCAAACGAGAGGACACGCAGGTTCTTCAAGTCGAATGTTTTGCCAAAGCCCCAAGGCATACCGTGAGCTGCCCCTGCATAGTATTCATAGCCAGAATCCCACACGGTGAGCAGGTTAGGTGTTTGCCAGGACACTTCTATCGAGGATTCGAGCTCGTTACCTGACTCAAACGGCATCTCCGTCATCTCCTCAGGATCATCACCATTGTAGGAACCACTCAGGAAAGAGGTTGCATGTGCCTTCATCGCTGAAAGCACATCAGTCACACCTTGTTTCTTCAACTTGGCATACATCGCCGCCACCTTCTCAGCCGTCACGAGTTTCTCATCCTCTTCATTAGGATTCGCATCGATGGTCATCCACTGGTTGATGAACGCCACCACTTCGGGTTTGCCAGCCACCACCTTGATGGTCGATGCCTGATAGGTGTCCATCACCGTCTTGACCTCATAAGGTGCAGGTTCTTCGTCGCTGCTGTAATCGACGATTTTCACCTTGTATTTGGAAGTATCCTGATACGCCACATATTCATACACCAACGTGTCTGACACAGGCACAGCTGCCACTGAATCCTCAGCAGCAGCTTCCTGTGCAGTAGCGTTTTTGTTTCCAGTGCAAGCCATCAGCAACAGCAGCGCACCAGCAGTCCATGTCAATGCTTTCATCTTATCAATTGTCAATGGTACATCACTTGGCTTCACCAAAGTAATTGGTGTCAGCCAGTTTCAGCAGGTATTGCCCATACTGGTTCTTGATCATCGGCTGAGCCAGTTCACGCAGCTTTTCTGTCGTAATCCAACCCTGACGATAGGCGATGCCTTCCAAGCAGGCAATCTTCAAACCCGTACGCTTCTCCAGCACTTCGATGAAGGTCGAAGCCTCAGAGAGCGAATCGTGCGTACCCGTATCGAGCCATGCAAAACCACGCCCCAAGAGCTGCACCTTCAGGTTCTTCTCGTTGAGGAACTCCTGATTTACCGTGGTTATTTCCAACTCCCCACGAGGTGAGGGCTTGATGTGCTTCGCCACTTCCACCACCTTGTTGGGATAGAAGTAGAGACCCACCACAGCATAGTTGCTCTTGGGCTCCTTGGGCTTCTCTTCGATGGAGAGGCAGTTGCCTTCCTTATCGAACTCAGCCACACCATAGCGCTCTGGGTCTTGCACCCAATAGCCGAACACGCTCGCCTTGCCCATTTGGGCATTCTCCACACATTCCTTCAACATGCCCGAGAAGCCACGACCGTGGAAGATGTTGTCGCCCAACACGAGGCACACATCATCCTTGCCCACAAACTTCTCACCAATGATGAAAGCCTGTGCCAAACCATCAGGTGAAGGCTGTTCAGCATATTCGAAGTGTACCCCATAATCGCTGCCATCACCCAAAAGGCGCTTGAATCCAGGCAGGTCATACGGTGTGGAGATAATCAAGATCTCCCTGATGCCAGCCAGCATCAATACCGAGATGGGGTAATACACCATCGGTTTGTCAAAGATCGGGATGAGCTGCTTGCTCACTCCCTTGGTGATCGGATACAATCTTGTACCCGATCCACCAGCGAGCACTATTCCTTTCATTTGTTATTATTTCAAAAGAGCTTGTTTGGATATACACCGTCAGCCACCAGCTTCGCGATGCGCTCCACAGTAGCCTCACGGTCAGCAGCATAGGTCACGCCAAACCAAACTGAGGTAGTGTCGAGCACCTCTACGGTAGCTGTGCCATCATTGATGAGCTTGTTCACCATCAGAGGGATGAAGAACTCAGCCTTCAGGTTTTCCATGTTCTTGGGATCAGACAGGAACTCCTTGAAGTATGCCTCAGAGTACTCGAAGTAGTCAGGCGTGAAGCCCCACATGTTCATGCTCACAGGCACATTCTCGTCCAATGGAATCCACTCACCCTGCTCGTCCTTGTAGCAGATGGCATTGCCCTTGTCTGCCTGACGCAGGATTTCAGTACGTTCCACCACATCCACGAGGTGACGGTTGTCGTCGTACATGCACACACCACGAGCCACAGAACCGTTCTCAGAGAGGGTGTTGCAACAACGGAAGCCCACCATCGCATACTTGTTCTTCGCACCTGCAGGCAGGTTCGTCAGATACTTTCCGATAGACATGAAAGCATCGCGACCATAGAAGTCATCGCAGTTGATGACGCAGAATGGCTCCTTGATCACATCCTTACCCATCAGCACAGCGTGGTTTGTGCCCCAAGGCTTGACACGTCCTTCTGGACACTTAAAGCCTTCTGGCAGGCTGTCAATACCCTGAAAGCACAGTTCGCAAGGGATCACACCCTCGTACTTAGACAGAATCTGAGTACGGAACTGCTCTTCAAAATCCTTACGAATCACCCATACGATCTTGCCAAATCCAGCCTGGATAGCATCGTAGATGGAGTAATCCATAATTGTTTCACCGTTTGGTCCAAGACCATCCAACTGCTTCAAGCCACCATAGCGGCTTCCCATTCCTGCAGCAAGGAGAAAAAGTGTAGGTTTCATAGTTTTTTGTTAATTAGTCTGTTTTTATTCAATCACCACACGTGTCCATCCGTGAATGTCTGGCTCTGTGCCATACTGGATGCCACGCAGTTTGTTGTACAATTTCTCTGAGATAGGACCTGGCTTGCCATTCTTCGAAATCTGGAAAGACTTCTTCTCCTCCAAATCGTCAATCTTGCCGATAGGAGAAATCACAGCAGCCGTACCACAAGCACCAGCCTCCTCGAAGGTTGCCAGCTCATCCTCTGGAATCTGACGGCGCTCCACCTTCAAACCGAGGTCTTCTGCCAACTGCATCAGGCTCTTGTTGGTGATGGATGGGAGGATAGAGGTTGACTTAGGTGTCACGTAGGTGTTGTTCTTGATACCAAAGAAGTTGGCAGCACCACACTCGTCCATATATTTCTTTTCCTTCGCGTCGAGGTAGAACTCGCAAGCATAACCGAGGTCGTGCGCCATCTTGTTAGCACGCAGCGATGCAGCGTAGTTACCACCCACCTTGTAGATACCTGTTCCAAGTGGAGCAGAACGGTCATACTCACGGATGATCACGTAGTCATTGCAAGAGAAGCCACCCTTGAAGTAAGGACCTACTGGTGTCACGAAAATCATGAACAGATATTCCTCAGAAGGATGCACACCTACCTGCGCACTTGTACCGATGAGCAATGGACGGATATAGAGTGTTGCACCCGTCTCGTATGGAGGGATGAAACGCTCGTTCAGGCGTACCACCTTGTCCACCATCTCATTGAACTTCTCCGTAGGCAGTTCTGGCATCAGAATACCACGGCAAGTGCTCTGCAGACGAGCTGCGTTCTCATCCGAACGGAACACACGCACCTTACCGTCAGGGCAACGATATGCCTTCAAACCCTCGAATGCCTCCTGTCCGTAGTGCAGACAAGTAGCAGCCATGTGGAGAGGGATCGTCTCCTCTGAACACACTTCAATTTCACCCCATTTTCCGTCACGATAGTAACAACGTACATTGTAATCTGTCTTACGATAGCCAAAGCCAAGGCTCGACCAATCCAAATTTTCCATATATTTCTATTTTTTTATTTGTTAATTGTCAATACAAGTTGCAAAGTTAGTGTAAATCATGCACACCACAAAATAATTTGTGCTTTTTCTTTCTTTTCTAAAAGAAGACCCACATCATTTTTCCATATCTGCTATGACCAATTTGATTTCGGCATAGGTGTAATCACCAGGCAGCAAGTTCTTCACGTCACTCAACGAATAGGCCTTGTTAAACGACTTGATGATGCCACGAATGATTTTTTGATGTTGGGTGCTCACCACTTCACCCACCTCCAACTCGCCCGTCTTCACGAACTGGGCAAGGTGATTCTCCACGGTCCCGACCGTCAGCGACCTCTCTGCAGCAATCTCCTTGATGGTCTTGCCCTCACGGAACATCTTAAAGGTCAATCCCTTCGTGTCCACCTTCTCTTTCTTGGGCTTCTCCTCCTTCACCTTCTTCTTTCTCACCTTCACCTCTTTCTCGTCAATCTCCACCTCGTCCAGCACAGCCTTTGCCTTCGCACCAAGGAAGTCGCGAATGGAGAACCCTTTGTCTTTCAGTCGTGCAAAGATGCCCACTTTCAGTTTATAGGACAGCATAAAGGCATCGAGGGCATTGTTGTATTGCTTGGTGACCTGCTTGTTGTTGATGACCACTTTCGTACGCGCCACCACAGGGTCGAGCAGTTCGTGCAGTTTGGTGTCGAAATACCCCATTGCTGCCTTCAATCGTTCTTGCAGCTTTTCGTCCTGCGCAAACGAAAGTCCGCTTTGCTGCATCAATGCGCCATACTGCCGTTGGAACTTCTGCGACACTTCCACCACTTCTGCCTGCATCTTTGGCAACACCGTCTGCAACACTTCCAACAAAGCTGGAGCTGAAGCATACAGATGTTCGTTCACCACCCGCATCAGATATTCCGTGTCCTTCTTCAGGAGCAGAAAGTCAAAGAGTTCGTTCAGCAACGAGAAATAGTACTCATACATCATCTGGGGCAACTTTCCTTCTGTCTGCTGAGCCTCAATCAGTTCACGGTCAATATAAGCAGTGACGGACGCATCTGTAATCACCGACCCTGCCGACAACGGACGTGCCAGCACCATTCCTTCGAGGGTGCGACAACGGCTCAGCGCCACATACACCTGCCCATGCGTGAACGAATCCGTGATGTCCAACACAGCATGGTCGAACGTCAAACCCTGACTCTTGTGTACGGTGATGGCCCAAGCCAAACGCAACGGGTACTGTCTGAACGTGCCATCCACCTCCTCACGTATCTCCTTCGTCTCCTCGTCTATCACATACTTCATGTTCTCCCACGTCAACTGGGGCACGTAAATTATTCGGTCATCCTCCTTGCAATGCACCACAATCAGCCTTTCGTCCGTTTCACGATCCCAAGTGAAGCCCTTCACCACACCAATCTTGCCGTTGTAATATTCCTTCTCTGGCGTGGGATCATTCTTGATGAACATCACCTGTGCGCCTTCCTTCACAATCAGGCGTTCGTCAGCAGGATAGCTGCTTTCAGGGAAGTTCTTATGTATCTCTGCCACAAACTCCACCTCCTTCGAGGGCAATGCTGCCAATTGCTTTTCGTTATACGTCTGCGCCATCTTGTTGTGTGTGGTCAACCGAATCCAACCTTCCTCCTTCGAAGGTTCAAAGTCGGGCACATACCTGGCATTCAAGGCATTCATCGTGGCCGAATCTACCTGATGATTGCGAATCTTCCCCAGAATATCAATGAACGCTGCGTCCTGCTGTCGGTAGATGTGTTTCAGCTCAATCGTCACATACTGTACTTGCTGCAAAGCCTTGCTACCAAAGAAATAAGGGGTTGTGTAGTAGGGCGACAGTAACTGCCACTCTTTCTCTTGCGCCACAGGTGCCAACTGCTGCAAGTCACCAATGAGCAACAACTGCACCCCACCAAACGGCTTGTTCTTGTCGCGATACTTACGAAGTTCCTGATCCACAGCATCCAACACATCACAACGCACCATCGAAATCTCGTCAATCACCAGTAAATCGAGTGTCCTGATCAACCCCTTCTTCTCCTTGCTCATCTTGTTGTAGGTTCCTCTGTCCTTGAACATCATCCCAGGCACAATCGGACCAAAGGGCAACTGGAAGAATGAGTGGATGGTCTGCCCCTGCGCATTGATGGCAGCCACACCCGTTGGCGCCAACACCACCATCCGCTTGGGTGTCCGTTCGCGAAGTGTTCGCAGAAACGTCGTCTTGCCCGTTCCTGCCTTACCTGTCAAGAACACCGACACGTTCGTGCTTGTCACAAAACGCCACGCCACATTCATCTCGTGGTTATGCACCCCGTCACTTTCTGCCACCTGCGACGAAAACACATCTTCCTGTCCTGCTATGTCTCTATAGTCCATCATACGCTTTTCTTTTTTGCAAAGTAAATCATTTTTCCCCACGTATGCAAGCAATTGCTTAATTTATCATAAAATGCTGGACCATATTTAATCTTTTTCCTGACACAACACATCCAACAAGCAATTCAACTCAATCGCTCAATACATTTATTTATTATATGAAGCAGATACTTATATGGGCACTTGCCCTCATGATGGGTAGTGCAGCTTATGCAGAAGACATCACCATCCATTACAACGGTTCCACAGCCAAAGTGGACCAAAAGGCAAAAGACAGCGTAACGGTCACCGTGAATGGTGCGAACGTGAACGTTGACAGCAAATACACCAGCCACAAACTCACCGTCCTTCTGACGGGTAAGAGCGACGACGGACAGCTCGTTCTCAAGACTGCCGGCAAGGCGAAGGTGACGCTCAGCAAGCTGAACCTGACCAGTCAGGAAGGTGCACCTATCGACTTGAAGAACAAGAAGAAGGTGGAGATTGCAGTAGCCAACGGTACTGAGAACACACTCACCATCACGGCTTGCAACGACACAGCCAACCACAAGGCAGCCACCATTTGGGCAAAAGATAAGCTTCTTCTGTCCGGCAAGGGCACCCTCAACATCATCGCTACAGGTGATGGTTGTCGAGGTATCAAGACGAAAGACGACATCACCATCGAAGATATCACCCTCAACGTCACCACATCTGGTAATCACTTGGGTGAGAAAGCTTTCGGATTTGGTGGCTTCGGAGGAGGCGAAATGCCTGACTTCGGCAACTTCCAAATGCCTGAAGGAGGATTCCAAATGCCAGAAGGTGGTTTTCCCGGCTTTGAGCAAAACGACAGCACTCGTCGTGGAGGATTTGGAGGAGGTTTCCCTGGTGGTGGATTCCCCAACTTTGGAGGTGGATTTCCTGGCTTTGAACGTAACGACAGCACCCAACGTGGTGGATTCGGTGGTGGATTCCCAGCTTTTGGTGGTGGCTTTCCCAACTTTGGAGAGGGAGGAATGCCTGACTTCGGAGGCTTTGGAGGAGGCTTTGGTGGCTTCGGAGGTTCCAATGAGGAAGGTGAAGAAGATGAAGAAGGTGGAGGTATGGGCTTCGGAGGCAAGCGCAAGTATGTCGCTTCCACCAAAGGTATCGCATCGAAAGGTAAAATCACCATCAATAGCGGCAATGTGACCGTCAAGACCTCCACTGCTGGAGCTGAAGGCATCGAAGGTAAAGAAGGAGTGGTCATCAATGGGGGCACTGTGGATGTGTTGAGTCCTGATGATGCCATCAATGCCAATGCCTGCATCGAGTTCAACGGTGGTACTGTCATCGCACGAAGCAGAGGAAATGATGCCGTCGATTCCAATCCGCAAGGTGGTTTCTTCATGCCCTTCGGAGGCAATAACAACCAAGAAGACTCCGACCCAGCCATCATCATCAGAGGTGGTACCGTCTATGCGTGGAGTCAGGCAGGTTCACCAGAAGAAGGTCTTGACTGCGACTTTGCAGCCCTTGCAGTCGAGGGCGGTACAGTCTTCTCTACAGGAGGAGGCATGGGTGAAATGCCTTCTGTACCCACCAACGCAAGTGCCAAGCAAGCCACAGCCCTACTCATTGGCATCAACATCGTAAAGGAAGAACCCATCTACCTCTACGACAGCAACAATAAACTCCTCGAAACCTTCACCATTCCCTTCTCTCTCCGACGCAGTGCCAGCCTCGTCACCACGCCAGCTTTCAAGGTCGGCAACACCTACACCGTCAAGACCAAGGGATACGAGAAGACCTTCACCCTCAACGAAAACTTCACAGCTGTGAGGTAATGCGCACAGGTATAGCTGTGTGAAACCAACATAAACTATATACAAGGAAGCGTAAACAAATCTCTTCGTTTACGCTTCCTTTTTGGAGTAAATGCCCCACTGTCATCGGTGTCATCGTCATCGGTGTCATCGTTTTTGAGAAAATTTGGAATCCTTAAGGGGAAAACTTGCACCCTTAAGGGTAACAAAAATTTGCTGCCTAGTTAGGGAAAAATATTTTCCTAACTGGGGCGCAAAAAAGAGCCGGCGGCTCGCTGTTCTTTTGCCGTCGGCAGAAGGGTACTTTGCCGTCGCCTCTTTGATGCTTTGCCGTCGGCAATTTAAAACAGTCGCAAACACGAATAAAGAAAGCGCAAACAAATTTCTTCGTTTGCGCTTTTTAGGAAGGAGCACTAAGTTTACTGTTCAAATTCTCTCAGTTTGTTGAGATAGTAAGCACGGAGGTCATCCCACTTGTAGTAGGGGTACTGGTCGGTGGGGATGGGAAGAGTGGCTTCCTTCTCGTTGAGGAGTGCCTTAACAAGGATGGGAGCATCCTTCTGCTTCTTGGAACGGTAGTAAACGAGTTGGATGTTGCATGCCATCGGATAGATGCGGTAGTTGACCCAGTAGTCTTCGAGATGGTCGAGGTCTTGCACCTGACGTCCACAGCTGTCGAGTTCCAAAAGGCAGGCAAGAGGCATGACGCACACCTCGTGTCCGAAACGGAGGGTGGCACCGTTCTTGAACGACTTGGAAGCCATCACTGTGTCGGTGGTCTCAATCATATTGTGCAGGAGATCAGCTTGGTTGAATTGCATGATGCTTCCTGTCTGTGGCGCTGCTCCATAACCGAGATACCAGTCGATATTGACGATTTTCCAGAGGTCGTAAATTTCTTCTGTGGTGAAGAGATTCCACATATCCTCACCAAAACTGTGGCTCTGCATATTGGTGACCACATTGAAGACAGAGCGCATGAAAGAACGGGGACGGAAATCCTCGTCGTTCCAGTAGGACTCGTCGTTGAAGAGGGCACGACAGAAGCGTTCAGGATGAGTGTAGAGCTTGCCGTAGTGGCTGACGATGTTGCCACGATCACGGCTGGCATCGCGCAGACGCTGACTGAAATTGTGGTTGAGGTAGTATTGGAAAGACTCACTCACGTCGTTGTGCATCTTCATCTTGGGATTGAAGGCAGTCAGCTCTTCACATTCGGCAGTCATACTGAGGATGCAACGGATGACGACTGTGCTGCGAGCATCCACCTCTGCATCCTTTCCACTGAAGATTTCAGGGAAATTCTGGGTCATACGACGACCAATACCATGATGCTGTTGTTCGCCAATGTCGGAGAGTTCGCCCAGACGACCTTTGGTGGTCGGATAGAAGCGCTCCAGTTTCTCCAAGGCTTCTTTGCCAAAAGGAGTCAGTTTGCCCAGTTCGTTGGCACGACGGAATACACGCATCACACCAGCGTATTCATTCTCGCCAATGAGCCAACGGGAACCGTGACGTCCATAGTGGGACATATAGAAAGGCTCGTAACCTTTTGGAGCAGGCGTCAGCGCTTGGTTGGGAGCCTGATACGCCATGTAGTTGGAACCAGCCTTGAGAATGTCGGCATAGATTTCTTCTTTTGCGGTTTGTGCTGTTGCCGTCAGGGCAGAAAAAAGAAATGTGCAAAGGAAAAGATTTAGTTTCATATTGATAAGTTTTGGGTTTAGTTTTTAGTTGTTGAAAATCGCCAGCACATGGACGGATTAGTCGTAGGAAGCGAAGTTAGCATTGCGCCCAAGGTCGTGATAGGCGTTTTGCAGAAGTTGAGGTGTGATTTCAAAGTCACGATTGATGGCACGATCCTCATCCTTGAGGGAGTGTGAGAACATCCAGTCGTAGGTCTGGTAGCAGTAGAAGATGCGTGCCAAACGACCATGATTGATGCCAGGCATACGGGTGTAGATGAGACGTGAATCGTCGCCTGTCTTCTTGATAGCCTCAACCACACGGTCAGAAGCTGAGACAGGCACAGCAGTATCAGCCGTTCCATGCACAATCCACATAGGGATGCGTGAGAGTCCACTGAGGTCTTTCACAGTTGCTCCTCCACACATCGCCATACCTGCGGCAATGCGGTCAGGATAGGTGGCACACATATCGAGGGTACCATAACCTCCCAGACTCATACCATAGCAGTAGATGCGGTCGCTGTCGATGTGAAAGTTCGCCTCTGCCCATTCGATGAGCTTCAGGATTTTCTCAGGTTTCCATGCACCTCCAGGATTCTGAGGAGCAAGCACATAGCAGTCGATGGCACGTCCACGTTTGAGAGCTTCCATCGGACCATATTTCTTCACTTTATTCAGGTCGGTGCCACAAAGACTGGCACCATGCAGGAAAATGAGCAGGGGACGATGCACCCCGTCACTCTCATCCTCCTCAGGACGATAGAACCAGAAGTTGTAACTGCCTGGCACTGTGTTGCGATAGGCCTTGCTGGTATCTTGGGCACGAGTGACTGTGCTACATACAAAAAGGAGGAGAATGAGGATATATCGAACCATAAACATTGATTTTTAATGAAAACGATGTGCAAAGATACGGAAAATTTCTCTACCTTTGCACATCGTTTCCATTAAAAAAAGAAAAAAATGAGATTCAAGCAGTTACTCCTTCTTTTTTTAGTCGCCTTTCCCCTCGTGGCTCAGGCTCAAGTAGTGCGTCCCAAGATTGGCAAGACAGCCCAATCGGCTGATGGACGCATCAGCATCGAACTCATCGGCAAGAAGCAGTTCTATGCACCTGGCGAGAAAGCGACAGCTGACCCTGACATCAATTCGCCCAAGTCGGTGAATGTGCACCCCAACGGCAAGAAGTTCTACGTGAACTCGCTGGAAGGTGCCACGACGGTGGTGTATGACTTTCAGACCTACAAGAAATTGGCAGTCATCAAGCATCAGTTCGACCACACGAAGGATGCCCATCTGTGGAGCAAACCGTCGGGCCTCTACCCTTTCAC
This sequence comes from Bacteroidaceae bacterium, assembly GCA_017614895.1. Lineage (GTDB taxonomy): Bacteria > Bacteroidota > Bacteroidia > Bacteroidales > Bacteroidaceae > Minthosoma. Next base: position 43,353 of record JAGAAZ010000070.1, read on the forward strand.
CCACTACCAGAACAACCACCTGAACACGTTCTACGGAAAGCCTGTGGAGAGCACGTTCACACATGGAGGCAGGTATCTGTGGGTGCCTTACTATCGTCGTTCCTACGACATCAATGCCCAAGACCCTTCGGCTGTTGCCATCATCGACACACAGACGGACAAGATCATCCGACTGATGGAAACAGGTCCTCTGCCCAAGATGATTGCGACTTCGCCTGACGGCAAGTATGTGGCGATTTCCCATTGGGGCAACAACACGGTGGGCATCATTGACATCAGCAGCACCGATCCCAAACAGTGGAAGCACAAGGCTTGTCATATTGTAGATTATCAGTTGAAACTGAATTATAGCCTCACCAGTTCGGTGAACCGTGATGCAGGCAGCGGCTATGCGCTGCGTGGTACGGTGTTCACACCCGACAACCACTATCTGCTCGTAGGCTGTATGGGTGGTGGCGGCGGCATTGCTGTGATTGACTTGCAGAAGTCGGAGTATCTGGGACGTTTGCAGGGCATGATGGCAAATGTACGTCACTTGGTGCTGAAAAACGGTTACCTGTACCTGAGCATCAACGGGGCTGGTTATGTGCAGAAGATTGCCCTCAAGACGGTGCTCGACGCCATTCCGAAGATGCAGAACAAGAAAGGCACAGTGACTGGTTGGGTGAACTGCAAGGTGGGTGCTGGTGCACGTACCATCGAACTCTCACCTTCAGGCAAATACATTTTTGCAGCCTGCAACAACGCCAGTGCCCTCTATGTGGTAGATGCCAACACGATGAAGGTGCTCACCAGCATTCCTGCCGACAGCTATCCTGTAGGATTGGATGTGTCAAAGGACGGAAAGTATGTGTTCACGACTGCTCAGGGACACTCTGGTAAAGGTGGTGGCAATGCTGTTGACATCTTTAAAGTAACGTATAAATAGTTTAGAGGTGAGAGGGATGAGGTATGAGGTATGAGGTGAGAGGTATGAGGTTAGAAATAAGAGGTTAGAAGTAAGAGATGAAAAGAATATTATCACTTTTAGTTTTTAGTTGTTCGCTGTTCGTTTCGTCAGAAGCGCAAGTGGCAAAGATTGTGCATCCTGCCATTGGTACGACAGCGTATAACAGCGACAGCACGTTCAGCATCAAGCTGATTGGGAAGAAGCAGTACTATGCACCAACGGAAACGGCAACGGCAGACAAAGACATCAATTCGCCCAAGTCGGTAAATATGCACCCTAATGCCACCAAATATTATGTGAATTCGCTGGAAGGTGCCACGACCATCGTGTATGACTTCAAGACGAACGAGAAGATGAAGGTCATCCGTCACGATTTCACGGATGCCGACACCGTTTTGTTGGGCAAAGACTTCAAGCCATTTTACGAGTTCACCCACTACTTCCCAGATGCCAAGCATCCTGCCTCTCCCTTCGGAGGTTGGGGAGCCTTTTATGGAAAGCCTGTGGAGAGCTGTTTCACACACGGAGGAAAGTATCTGTGGGTGCCCTATTATCGTCGTGACTACGACATCAATGCCCAAGATCCCTCAGCTGTTGCCATCATCGATACAGAGACAGACAGCATCATCCGACTGATGGACACAGGTCCACTGCCCAAGATGATTGCGACTTCGCCTGACGGCAAATTCGTTGCCATCACCCAATGGGGCGACAACACGGTAGGCATCATCAACATCGAGAGTGAAAATCCGTTCGATTGGCACTACACCTATTTAGCAGTCATTGACCAGAAACTGAAACTCAATTTCAGCATGACCAAACAGGTGGATCGTGATGACGATAGCGGTTACTGTCTGCGAGGCACAGCCTTCACCCCCGATAACCACTACCTGCTTGTAGGTTGTATGGCTGGCAACAACGGCATCGCTGTGGTGGATTTGGAACAGATGCAGTATCTGGGTCGCATCACTGGCAATATGTACAACCTGCGCCACCTTCTGATTCGTGACGGCTATGTTTATCTGAGCATCAATCGTGACGGCTACATCCAACGGATGCCCCTCACACAACTGCTCGATGCCATCCCTGCCCTCAAGACTTCCAACACCAAGACCACTACCCTCTCTGGTTGGGAGAACTGCAAGGTGGGCAATGGAGCACGCACCATCGAGTTCTCGCCTGATGGACGTTACATCTACGCAGCCTGCAATGCCAGCAGCACCCTCTATGTGGTGGATGTCAAGAGTTTCCAAGTGGTCACATCCATGTCCATCGATAGCTATCCTGTGGGATTGGAAGTTTCTTTGAACGGCAAATATGTCTTCACAACTTCACAAGGTCGAAGCAACGGTGGTGGCAACTGTGTGGACATCTTCGAGGTGAATCAGAAAAACTAAGCAACAGACACAGACAAAAGAAGTGGGATGCACCAGCAACGTGCACCCCACTTTTCTTTTATCTTATTGATAGGAATATCAGATACTCTGTTCACAAGCCCACACGAAGGCACGAATGCCCAACATGGGATTGTCTTCGTCAAGACGCTTGAGACGACCGAGCAATGGCTCCACCCTGTCATCTTCAACAACAGTGAGAATAACGCTGTTCATAGATGGCCATGCGTGGGAACCCAGATGAGGTTCACCTCCCTTGGTGCCACGTCCACCTGCTTGTTCAAAGAAGGTGTAGCCTCGCACATTGGAATCATTCAAGGCTTCAATCACATTTTCCTGATGAGCCTGGTCGTATGCTATAAAAACTGTCTTCATATTAGTCACGATGTTGATTGATTATTTTCTGTGCGTTCTGCTCCATCACACTGAGGCGTGTGTTTGTCAGCATTTCTTCTGCCTTATGCTCCTTCCAATAAGCCTCGAGTTCACGCTTCTCCTTGAGGATACGACGCTGACGCTTCACACCCACAGAACCGAAGATACAGAACATGGAGGGCACGTAAATCAAGGTCAGGATCGTGGACACTGTCAAACCTCCGATGACGGAGATACCCAGTGGTCGCCACATTTCTGCACCCACACCATGACTGGTCGCCATAGGCAACATACCCAGAATGGTGGTCAAGGTAGTCATGAGGATTGGACGCAGACGGGAACGGGCAGCCATCACAGCCGAACGGATAAGTCCGATGCCACGTTCACGCAAGAGCTGCGTGTAGTCGATGAGCACGATACCGTTCTTCACCACAATACCGATCAGCATGATACCTCCCAACATGGACATGATGTTGATGCTGGTGCCTGTGAGCATCAAGGCAATGATGACACCTGATGCCGCGAATGGCACAGAGAGGATGATGATGAATGGGTAGGTCATGGACTCGAACTGTGCAGCCATCACGATGAACACCAAGAGGATGATGAGGATGCCCAACGTACCCAAATCACGATTAGAGTCTTGCTGGTCTTCATACGAACCTGCCACCTGCACAATCACACCTGCTGGAATGTTCAGATCAGGATAGAAGGATTCACCCAGTTCCACACCATCTGAGAGTGCATAACCATCTGCCAACACAGCACTCACTGTGACAATACGCTGATGGTCCTTACGCTCGATAGTAGGAGGAATGGAACTTTCAGAAACAGAAGCGATGTCGCGAATACGCACATTCTCTCCTCTCGCATTAGGGATGACCATATTTTCGATGTCTTCCACTGAACGACGAGCCGTAGGTTCGTAACGCACCTTGATGTCATATTCCTCACCATCCTCACGATAACGGCTCAACACCGAACCATAGATGAGTGAACGGACAGCATTGGCTGCTGTAGCCAATCCGATGCCCTGCTGAGCCAGCTTGTCACGGTCGAAGTTGACCACAATCTCTGGCTGGTAGTCGGAACGGGAAATGTTCACCTGCGTGATCATCTCACTCTCACGGAACTTCTTCGCCATCACCTCTGCTACACGATAAGTTGAGTCCATATCGTAGCCATAGATTTCGAAGGTTGCCGTTGACTGACCACCCATACCTCGACCACCTTGGTTACCACCGAGATTGACCATAAACTTCGCCAATTCTGGAATCTGCTTCAGGTCGGCACGCATCTCGTCACAAATCGTGGCAAGTCCTTTCTCACGTTGGTTGGATGGCACCATCATGATATTGAATGAGATGATGTGAGAACCATTGTCCGACAATGAGGAGAACGTGTTGGCATCACCAGCCTGACCCACCGTGAAGTTACATGAACGCATGTCTTTGCCATAACGCTCCTGCCATTTATCCACCAACGATGTAGCCAATTCCTGAGCCTTCTCCACACGGGTACCAATCGGCAACTGGAGGGTTGCACCGATACGACCAGAGTCGTTAGCTGGGAAGAACTCACTCTTGATGCCCACCAGATAAGCAATGCCGAAGCTGACCACAAAGAGCACGATACATGCTGAAACGATGGTCCAACGATGACGAACAGCCCAGTTGATACGCTGCTCATACCATCCATCGAGTTTATCCAATGCCTTACCGATAGGACCATAGAATTTCTTGAACCACTTGCCCTGCTTCTTCTTCAGACGGAGCATCTGCGAACAGAGCATAGGAGTGAACGAGAGGGCACTGGTGGTTGAGATGGTCATGATGATACACATCATCCAACCCAACTGTTTGAAGAGCACACCCGACATACCCGTCACCATCGTCAGAGGGAAGAACACGGCAATCATGGTCAACGTCGAGGCGATCACGGAGATGGCGACCTCGTTCGTCGCATGGATGGCCGCCTGTTTCGGGTCTGACCCTCGTTCTATATGAGTCGTCACATTCTCCAACACCACAATGGCGTCGTCCACCACATTACCGATAGCGATGGAGAGACATGACAGCGATATCATGTTGAGCGAACCGCCTGTTGCATACAGATAGATGAACGAGGCAATCAACGACATCGGGATCGTGATGATGATGATGGTCGTTGCACGCCATCTACCCAAGAAGATAAACACCACCAATGCCACAAACAACATAGCATAAGCAATGGTCTCTTCCAACGTACCGATGGTGTATAAGATGTTTTCTGATGTATTGACGATGATGCCCAGCTTCACGTCCGAAGGCAAGTTCTGCTGCAAGGTCGGCATCATGGCCAGTACCTTCTCAGAGATTTCCACGGAGTTGGCACCACTCTGCTTCTGGATGACCACGATGGCACCTTGCTCACCATTGGTGAAGGTACGCTGTGCACGCTCCTCGACATTATCCACAATGCGAGCCACATCACGGAGATAGACATTCACGCCGTTGCGAGTGCCAACAATCACACCCTCCATCTGTTTGGGGTCGTCAAATTCACCCTCCACACGTACCACGTAAGTCTGCGTACCTACATCCACTGTACCGTTCGTCACGTTGTGGTTCTCAGCCGAGATGGCACTTGCCACCTGAGTAGGACTCAAGTTGTAAGCCTCCATCTTCTGAGGATCCATGTAGATGTTGATTTCACGCTGGGGGGCACCCACGATGCTCACCGTACCCACTCCGTCGATACGCGCCAACGGATTGGCCACATTGTCATCAAGAATCTTGTAAAGTGCCTGCTGCGACTCTTCTGCCTGAACGGAGAGCAACAGGATAGGAATCATGTCGGTCGAGAACTTGAACAGAATCGGTGTCTGCGCATCGTCAGGCAGAGAGTTCGACACCATGTCCAACTTGTCTCGCACATTGTTCGTCAACGCGTCGATGTCATAGCCATACTCAAATTCGAGCGTGATGACAGACACGTTCTCACGGCTGTTGCTGGTCACATGCTTGATGTGTTCCACCGCATTGAGCGTGTTCTCCAACGGACGCGTTACGTTGTTCTCAATATCTTCTGCACTGGCACCCGTATAGTACGTCATCACCATGATGGTGTTCGTATCGATGTCCGGATACAAGTCAATAGGCAACTTAATCAGCGAGAAGATACCTAATATAATCACTGCCAAGAAGCAGAGACTGGTCATAATCGGTCGTTTGACCGCACCTTCATATAGACTCATAACAATTTACTTTACCACTTCCACTTCCTTACCATTCGCAAGACGGCTCTGACCGGCAATCACCACATCTTCGCCAGGATTCACACCACTGAGAATCTCATACTTCGTGCCGATGTGCTTACCCAGCTCCACCTTGTTGTAGGAAACCTTGCCATCCTTATAGACATACACGTAGCGGTCACCTGCACCAATCTGCTTCACCAGAGCCTCATCAGGCACCAGCACATGATTCTTGGAGCCGAAATTCACTGTGGCACGTGCGAACATGCCTGGACGCACTTTCTGACCTGGGTTGCTGATGGTCACCTCCACAGGGAACGTATGAGTTGATTGATCCACCGTTGGATACACAATCGTCACCTTGCCATAGAAAGTCTCACCCTCGTAGGCATCCAGCTCGATGTCAAAAGGCATACCCCTCTGCACCTGCTTGTAATACACCTCGGAGATGTTCACCATCACCTTCACAGGATTGGTCTGCTCGATGGTCAGGACAGGCTGACCCTGATTGTACATGTCACCGCTGTCATAGTTACGAGCAGTCACCACGCCACTGATAGGAGCCACCAACTGGGTGTTCTGCATGAGCTGCTTCAACTGTGTGGAGAGCACATCCAGCTGCAACTTCGCGTTGTCATACTCAGCCTTGCTGGCACCACCCACCTGATAGAGCTGGGACGTGCGGTTGAACTCAATCTTCTGGTTCTCCACCTGCAACTTCAACTGCTGCAGGTTGCTGGCATCCAACTGCACGAGCACCTGACCCTTGCGGACATTATCACCTACATCCACATAGATCTTCTCAATGCGGTAAGGCGTGTTCGGCGCGATGTTGTTCTTCACGTCGCTCTCCACCGTGGCGGTATAAGTCTCTGTCTGCGGGATGTCCTCGCTGGTCACCTTAGCGATTTTCACCTGCGGTTTTGCCTGCTGGACCGTTCCAGCCTTGTCATCGCTCTTGCAGGCAACAACCAACAGGGCAAGAGCGGCAAGCGATAAAGTTTTGATATATTTCATAATCGTCATTTTATTCGTCGTAACCGTTGTTTATTTCATGTAAGTATCGCGACCCAACGTATAGTCGAGGTCAGCCTTGTTCTTCAGATAATCGTAGATGCTTTGCACATAGGTCAGTTCAGCCTGTGTCTGTGCGGTCTCGCTCTGATTCAGTTCGAGGATGGTGCCACGACCCACCTCATAACGCTTTCCAGCAATCATCACGGCCTTCTCTGCCTGCTTCACAGCCTCAGCATTGCTGGCTGTCTGTGCCATCGAGCTCGCCATATTCTGCCTGTAACTTTCAGCAGCCAGCGACAACTGACGGCGTGCATTCAAGCGGTTGTCCTCCAACTGCGCAATCTGAATCTTGTTGCTCTTCAGCTTCGTCCAGTTGCTGGCATGGAAGATGGGGATGTTGACCGCGATGGAGAGGGTTGAACTGGGTGAGAAGTGATAGTTCCACACGTTCCAGTTATTGTTGGCGTAGCTCTGATACTGGCCCGTCAACTGCAACGCCACGGTAGGCATGAAGCCTGTGCGCAACATCTTCTGACTACGTTCCAGCAACGACATGCTGTGGTCGAGTTGACGCAACGATGAGTTGTTGTCCAATTCCTCCACCAGCACTTCCGTATCTGCCAAAGTCAGTTTGTCTTCGTAAGCTTTCAGCGAGTCGTCTATGGCAATGTCAACATCAGCCGTTACACCCATCAGCACCTTCAGCTGCAAGAGCGCCAACGTCTTGCCCGTCTGGGCACTGACCATCGAGGCATTCATGTTCCTCGCCTGCACCTCAGCACTGATCTTGTCATACTCGCTCACTCTGCCCACCTTGTACTTCTCGTTCACGACATCGAAGTTATCCTTCGCCACATTGTAGCTGCGCTTCATCACCTCGTAACTGTCACTTGACAACAACGCACCATAGTACGCCTTCGTCACCTGATTGATGAGGTCGAGGCGGCTGCCACGAGCTTTCTCCTGAGCCAGCAGGATGTCCTGCTTGGTCAGCTTCATGTTCTGGTACACAGCAGGCGCAAACACAGGCAGGCTCAGCGTCATATTGCCAATCGCTGTCAGTGTTCCGTCCACACCCATCTTGAACTTACCCATTCCTGTCACCATTTCAGCCACCAGAATGTTATCCGTCAACGATAGGGTCGCATCCACCGAAGGCAGCAGGCTCTGCCAAGCCTCCGTGTCCGCAATCTTTTTCAGTTCAATTTCCTTGTCGGCAACATGAATGGTGGGGTTCTCCGCCAAAGCAATCTCAATCGCTTTTGCCAATGTCAAGTTCATCGTTCCAGCCGAACCACCATTCACCTCCTGAGCCTCTATGCCCAACGCACACGCCAGCAGCATCCCAAGACTCAGCCATATCCTTTTGCCTTTCATTTTCACAGACTATTACTTTGATTGATTATATACACATATCTTTAAAAACTGTGCAAAGGTACGAATTATTCACATATCTTCGACAAAATCACCCACATATTTAATAATAAATAACTACAAATCTGCAAAAAAGAACATCCTATTCCACTTTTAGACCTACAGAAACCCTTAATGAAAAGAAAATGTGGCTTGTGGTGATATGAAACAAAAAAGTGGTGTCTGGAAAGAAAAAACAAGAAAAAAGTGCTGTTTTTAACGAAAAAAGTGTAAAAAAATGCGCTGTGTTCGTACACAGATGTTAAGAAACATGTTTTTTCGCTTGTCGAACGATGCAAAAGTCCGTACCTTTGCAGCATCCTAAAAACAATCTTTTTACCTTAAAAAAAATTAATACTTATTGAGAACAGAAAAGTGCCAGTCGTGAGATTAGCGCTTTTTCGCTTTTAAATAGAATCATCCAAAACAAAAAGCAATATGGAAGTAATACAAAGTTTCACCATTGACCACACCCACCTGAAGCCTGGCATTTATGTGTCACGTGTGGATAAGGGCTTCACCACGTTCGACCTGCGCATCACGGAACCCAACCAAGAGCCTGCTGTGGCTCCTGCAGCCATGCACAGTCTGGAGCACCTGATGGCGACCTGGTTCCGCAATTCGGAGGCGAAGGAGGATGTGGTGTATGTCGGTCCTATGGGATGCCTCACGGGCATGTACATCATCATGACTGGCACTTACACCGTGGAGGATATGCGTCGCCTCACCATCAAGTGTCTGCAATGGATTCTCACACAGACCGAGGTGCCTGCCACGCAACCAGAGAGTTGCGGCAACTATCTGTTGCACGACCTGCCGATGTGCAAGTGGGAAAGTGCCCGTTATCTTGACCGGCTGGAGAACGATTTCCACTGCGAGTACACCAAACTGCAGATCACCCTCGATGACGGAAAGGTCTTTGCCGATGCGTAGAAAATTTGCCCAAATCGTGGCAAGTTTTTGAAATATGGCAAGAAAAAGCACAAAAAGCATGACTGATACGATGAAAAGTCGTACCTTTGCACCCGATTATAAATAATGTACATGAAGAAGCAACTGAACATCGTGTTTTTAATTGCGGGTAGCGAACCGTTGGGTAGTGCTGGTATGCAGGCGGACATCAAGGCGATCACGGCTTGTGGTGGCTATGCAGCGTGTGCGCTGACGGGCATTGTGGATGAGGACACCAGGCGAGTGAAGAGCGTGACCCCCTTGCCAGCAGAACTGGTTGTGAGCCAAGCGGAGTCGTTCTTGGGCGATGTGGGTGCTCAATGCATCAAGACAGGCGTGTTGCCAACAGCTGAGATCATTGATGGTGTGGCAGGCGTGCTGAAGCGTTATCCCAACGTGAAGAAAGTGATTGACCCCGTGATTGTGGACTCGAACGGTGTGCAGCTGGTGAGTGACGAAAGCATCGGAGCCTACAAGAGAGACCTGTTCCCCTTGGCGACACTCATCACCCCCAATTTCCGTGAGGCAGAGGTGTTGCTGAAAAGGAAGATCACCAACATCAGTGAGGACATCAAGGAGTTGGGACAATGGGGCAACAGCGTCATCATCAAGAGCATGGAGAGTCAGGTGTATGCAGGACATAACACGTCAGCACAAGATATGCTGTCGGACTTCCTCTACAATGCCGAAACAGGCGAAGTAAGGGAGTTTCGGAAACGTCGCATCCCCACTCACAACGTGAACGGCACAGGCGATTCGTTCTCTTCTGCCATCGCCACCTATCTGGCCAAGGGCTACAGTCTGGACGAGGCGGTGGAGAAAGGCGAGGAGTTCATCGGCAAGGCCATTGCGTTGGGTGCTGAATACGAGTTCGGACACGGATATGGTCCTGTGCATCCATGCTTCATGGAGGACAAAGTGATACACGAAAGAATCTATAATTAAGAAAAAAGATATGAAACTGAAAATTGCTGTGCTGGCCGGTGATGGTATCGGACCAGAGATTATGGAGCAGGGCGTGGCTGTATGCAGCGCCGTTGCTGAGAAGTTTGGACACGAAGTAAGTTACAAGGAAGCCATCTGTGGTGCACATGCCATCGATGAGGTGGGCGACCCATTCCCAGAAGACACATTCCAGACTTGTATGGACGCAGACGCTGTGCTGTTTGCATCGGTTGGCGACCCCAAGTTTGACAACAACCCCAATGCGAAGGTACGTCCCGAACAGGGTTTGCTGGCAATGAGAAAGAAGCTGGGTCTGTTTGCCAATGTACGCCCTGTAACAACTTTTGACTGCCTCGTACACAAATCTCCGCTGAAGGACGAACTGGTACGTGGTGCCGACTTCATCTGCATCCGTGAGTTGACAGGCGGAATGTACTTTGGTGAGAAGAAGGAGGGTAACGACTACGCCTACGACACCAACGCTTATTCTCGTGCCGAAGTGGAGCGCATCTTGAAAGTGGCTTATCAGTATGCCCGTCAGCGCAGAAAGCATCTGACTGTGGTGGACAAGGCGAACGTGTTGGCATCAAGCCGTCTGTGGCGTGCTGTAGCTCAGGAAATGGCACCTCAATACCCAGACGTGACGACTGACTTCATGTATGTGGACAACGCTTCTATGCGCATGATTCAGGAGCCTAAGTTCTTCGACGTGATGGTGACTGAGAACACCTTTGGTGACATCCTCACAGACGAAGGCTCTTGCATCACAGGCTCTATGGGCTTGCTTCCATCTGCATCCACAGGCGAACACACACCTGTATTCGAGCCTATCCACGGCAGTTGGCCACAGGCAAAAGGCCTGAACATCGCCAACCCACTGGCACAGATTCTGTCTGTAGCCATGCTCTACGAATACTTCGACCTGAAGGAAGAGGGTGCCCTCATCCGCGAGGCTGTGAACGCATCACTCGATCAGAATGTGCGCACACCCGAGATTCAGGTGGAAGGTGGTGCCAAGTACGGCACGAAGGAAGTAGGTGCATGGATCGTGAACTATATTAAACAAAATTGAAAAATTGAAAAATTGAAGGATTGAAGTTGCCATACGGCGTGTTCTCACATCGCGTCAGCAAAAACTTCAATTTTTCAATCCTTCAATTCTTCAACTCTACATTATGCCATTAATCCTACCCGATCAACTCCCTGCCATCGATGAACTGAAACAGGAGAACATCTTCACGATGGGCTACAAACGAGCGGACAGTCAGCAGATCCGTCCGTTGCGATTGGCTGTGCTCAACCTCATGCCACTGAAGATCACGACGGAGACGGACTTCATCCGCATCCTCTCGAACTCAGCACTGCAAATCAGGGTGGAGTTCATGAAAATCAAGTCGCACACGAGCAAGAACACACCCATCGAGCACATGATGGCGTTCTACCGCAACTTCGAGGACATGAAGAAGGAGAAGTATGACGGGCTCATCGTGACAGGCGCACCCTTGGAGTTCATCAATTACGAGGATGTGACCTATTGGGGAGAACTGCAGGAGGTGTTCAACTGGGCACACAGTCACGTGACCAGCACCATCTATGTATGTTGGGCTGCCTTTGCAGGGCTGTACCACTTCTATGGTGTGCCCAAGTACAACACGTCCAACAAGATTTTCGGTGTATTCGAGCATCGGATGCTTTCACCCGAACTGCCCATCTTCAGAGGCTTCGACGATGTGTTCTACGCACCACACAGCCGACATTGCGAGGTGTATCGGAAGGACATTGAGAAAGTGCCAGGACTGCACATCATCGCTGACAGTGAAGAGGCAGGCGTGACGATTGTGGAAGCAAGAAACGGAAGAGAGTTTTTCATCACCTGCCATTTGGAATATTCGCCTCTGACGCTGGACGGAGAGTACAAGCGCGACTTGAAAAAGGGCAAGCCCATCAATTTGCCTGAGAACTACTACCCGAACAACGACCCGACGAAGACGCCTATCGTGCGATGGCGTGCAGCAGCGAATTTGCTCTACACCAACTGGCTGAACTACTACGTATATCAAGAGACGCCATTCAATATTGACGACATCAAGGAATAATGCGAAGCATTGAACTTCTCGCTCCGGCAAAAAACGCAGACATTGGCATCGAGGCAATACGCCACGGTGCTGATGCTGTCTATATAGGTGCTACATCTCATGGTGCCCGTGCAGCAGCGAGCAACAGTGTGGAGGACATCGAGCGGCTGGTGGCGTTTGCTCATCTGTACAAGGCGAAGGTCTATGTGACAGTGAACACCCTTGTTTTTGAGGAGGAGATGCAGAAGGTGGAGCAACTCATCTGGCAGCTGCATGACATCCATGTGGATGCGCTGATTGTGCAGGATTTGCGTATCTTGTCGTTGAACCTGCCCCCTATCCCACTCCATGCCAGCACCCAGATGGACAACCGCACAGTGGAGAAAGTCCAGATGCTTTCGACGTTAGGTTTTCGTCAGGTAGTCTTGGCGAGGGAACTGACCATCGAAGAAATCGCTGAGATACACCAAGAATGCCCTGAAACCAAGCTCGAAGTCTTTGTGCATGGGGCTTTGTGCGTGTGTCTGAGTGGACGATGCAATGCCAGTGAAGCCCTGTTTGGAAGAAGTGCGAACAGAGGGGAATGTGCGCAAGTGTGTAGGATGGCATTCGACCTCTTGGCGGATGGAAAGACCGTCATGAAGGAGAAGCACCTGCTGTCGCTGAAGGACAACTGCCAGATGGACCGCCTGGAGGATTTGCTGAGGGCTGGAGCGTCATCCCTGAAAATTGAGGGAAGGCTGAAAGATGCGGATTATGTGAAGAACGTGACGGCTGCCTATTCAGAAGCATTGAACAAGGTGATTGCCAAGCATCCGACTGAATTCTGTCGGGCTTCGTCAGGACAGGTGCATCTGAAATTCAAGCCTGATGTGAGGAAGAGCTTTAATCGAGGTTTTGTGAAGGATGTCAGCAAGCCTGATGCCAACATCGACACGCCCAAATCAATGGGCGAACCTGTAACTCGAGATACCGTGCTGCACAATGGTGACGGACTTTGCTATATCGAGAGAGGAAAGCTGGTGGGATTCCGAGTGAACAACGCAGATGCCTTTCATCCCATCAAGGGAGTGCAATACTTCCGCAATCAGGATATGGAATGGGATAAGATGCTCAGCAAGCCATCGGCAGAGAGGAAGATGATGGTGACGATAGATGTTTATGAAGACCGCATCTGCATGACGGACGAGGACGGATTGACTGCCTCTGTGGACATCTCTGAGCGTTTCGAACTGGCACGCACCCACCAGAAGGACAACATCGAACGGCAGTTGAGCAAACTGGGCGACACCATCTTTGAAGCACAACAGGTGAACATCCACCTGACGAAGAATTACTTCATCCCCTCATCGATGCTCAGTCAATGGCGAAGAGAGCTATCGGACAGACTGACAGAGGAAAGAAGAAAGTTCTATCCGTTGGAAAGACAAGCACACACACCTGTGAACATCGAGGTGGAAAAACCTTACGAATTGACCCACGACCCTGCCACACCTGTGATGATCTCGAAATACTGCCTCAGACGGCAGCTGGACATGTGCCTCAAAGAGAAAACCACACCCAGAAAGGAGGCTTGGGCGCTGAAATTAGCCAATGGAACCAGTTTCCGGCTGGAGTTCGACTGTAAAAACTGCATGATGAAACTATACCTACAATGAGAAAGTTACTCTATATCATCTTGAGCATCCTCATCGCATCGTGTGTGGGAGGAACAGTCTCTAAACCATCGGAGGGCATCCCAGCCGACAGCGACTCCGTGTTGACCATTGTCAATATCGTGGATACTGCCACGATGGAGGACACCACCCTGATGAGCCTAACCCCTCAGCAAGTTGATTCGATGGTGTTCCGACTGACACACCACTATTCGGAGAACTTCAATTTTCTCGTCAAGGCTGATTCCCTGGTACTCATACCTCGGGAAGGAGACCTCATGGTGGATACTTGTTATGTCTATAAAGACGACATCATTGCAGTGGCTGAAATCAAGACCGTTCCTGGCGATTCGATTGACTCCATCTGGGTGAAAGTCGCCAGCGACCAGATGACGATGGGATGGATTCGTGAAAGCGAATTGCTGAAGAGCGCAACACCAGATGACCTCATCTCGGAGATGCTGGATGCGCTGTCAAGCAGTCGTGTCATTTGGATGTCCGCCATCGTTGCCATCGGACTCGTTGCCATCTTCATCGGCAGAAAAAAGACGGTGAATAAGAAAGAGCTGATGAACCTGCCTAATTTCCTCGATGAGATGCAGAGTCCTTATCCAGCCCTCTTCCTTCTCTTGGTGGCCATCATGGCGTCCATCTATGCTTCCGTTCAGAATTTCGTTCCTGAGTTTTGGCAGGAATACTATTTCCACCCCACCCTCAACCCATTGGTGTTGCCGCCATTGATGGCAGCACTCGTCGTGGTGCTCTGGCTCGTCATCATCACGTTCATCGCCGTGATTGATGAGGTCTATCATCATTTCTACTTCATGCCTGGCATCATCCATCTGGCAAAGATTCTGGGCGCAGCCATGCTAGTGTATCTGGTCATCTCATGGACCACACTCATTTACATTGGCTACCCCCTACTCGCAGTCCTTGCGTACCACCTCATTCAAAGGATGATCAAAACAATCAAGGCCACCCAAGATTAACGGGTAGCCTTGATGATGGTGTTTTCAATTGCTTATGCTGAAATAGGGTGTGTAAAGATGAAACGTGCACCCTTGCCCTGATGGGTTGTGTCGAGTTTTGCTTCACCACCCAACTGTGTGGCAATCCGACGGCAGATGGCCAGACCCAATCCCGTACCACCATTGATGGTGTTGATCTTCTCAAAACGTGCAAAGATGAGCTCGGCTTTTTCTAGAGGCACACCCTCACCTGTATCGGTCACTGAGAAGGTCACCATGCCTGGATGCTCGCTCAACGACACATGCACGTGAATCTCACCCTCATCCGTATGCTTCTCGGCATTTGTCAGGTAGTTCATGATAACCTGCTCCACACGCTTAGAATCGCTCTGGATCGTGTAATCATCGTCAACATCAGAAGTCATATACATATTCACACCTGAAGGACAACGGTACTTCACGGTACTGATGGCTTTGCGACATACATCATTCACGTTGCAAGTACCGATGTTCATCTTGTACTTACCGCTTTCCATATCTGAGATGTCGAGGATGTCATTCACCAAGGTACTCAACAAATCCGTGTTGCTCTGGATGATGACACCGTATTCTATAATCTCGTCCTCGGACAGCATATCACGTATTTGCTTGTTGCAGAGAATCTGGGAAAAGCCACAAATGGCATTCATAGGAGTACGAATGTCATGACTCATATTCTGCAGATACTCCTTCTGGGACTTCATGCCCTGCTTGTACTTCTCAACCTTGCGTTTTTCCCTATAATACATATATATCATGACCGCCAAGGCTATCACCAAAAGTACAATAATAATGACAGAAACAATACTATTCATACACTGATTCCTTTATGTCATTTCACATATCTTTCAAATCGTGGTACAAATATAGAGAATCATGTCTTCACACACAAACTTTTTAAGAGAAAAATCTAAAAATCATACAAAAAGGCTAAACAAACTAACAAAAGTCCCTAAAAATGCGCGTTCCAGTGCATATTTGCATGGGAATTTAGGATAAAAATGGAAACATAATAATATATAAAAAGAAACATAACCGTACATTCGAGCACAGTTCAGCGTAGTGAAAAGCTTAGCGTTTGGGGCAACAAAACCTAAAACAAGAAGACAAAAAAAAATGAAATCCTCTCGGACTCCACTTTCCTTGTCATCTTTCATCACTCATGAAAAAATGAACCAAAATCTTTTACTAACCTAAAACCTATTGTATAACCTATGTCTAATTACGATTTCCTTTTTGTGTATTATCCTATGTAAAAACAATCTATTTTACCAAAAGAACTAACCTTACTGAGATCGATTTTCCTTAACACTAATACCTATATAACCGTATGAATAAAACTTTCTAAATTCAATTGTGTCTTTGTTTTCCCAGGCTTCGATCAGCCTTTGTTTCGTTGACCTTCGGTCTTACTCAGTCACGACTCGGCAAAAATCAAAAGTTTTTGTTTCTGCGCTCGCTGTTCCTTCGTTTGACGATGCAAAGTTACGACCTTTTGACGAGCTGATGCAAAAAAATGAATGAAAATCTTTAAAAAGAACTTATTTACTTG
Organism: Bacteroidaceae bacterium; assembly: GCA_017614895.1. Classification (GTDB taxonomy): domain Bacteria; phylum Bacteroidota; class Bacteroidia; order Bacteroidales; family Bacteroidaceae; genus Minthosoma. The sequence continues at coordinate 59,921 of JAGAAZ010000070.1, forward strand.
ATATAAATCAAAGTATGTGTACGCACACAGTCGATAAAAATAAAAACTCAAGATTTTTCTTTTGTATTGTTCTCACTTAATCGTACCTTTGCAAAAAATTATCAAAGCATGGCAACTTTTTGGACAAAACGGAACGAAGACATCGAAGATGAGAAGACGGCAACACCTTGGGGCGAGCTGTTTGTGAAGGGCGACAGGAACATCCCCAGACGCAGACGTTTGAAGGTGGCGCTGTTTGATTTGGATGGTACCTTAGTGGACACAGAAGACCAATACACCGTCTTTTGGGGTGCCACAGCAAGGAAGTACCGTCCCGATGTGCCACGTCTCGAATTTCTGATCAAAGGTACTACCCTTACCAACATCTTTGCCACCTATTTTCCTGATCCTCAATGGCAGAAGGAAATCACCGAGGGACTCACTGCTTGGGAAGCACAGATGCGTTACGAATTCTATCCTGGCGTGCTCGACTTTCTGGAAGACTTGAAACGGAACGGTGTGAAGTGTGCAGTGGTAACCAGTTCCGACCAATCCAAGATGACCAGTGTGCGACGCCAAATTCCCGAACTGGACACCCTCTTCGACAAAGTGCTCACAGCCGAGGACTTCACAGCCTCCAAGCCTGCACCCGACTGTTATCTCTTAGGGGCAAAGGTGTTCGATGCTGACATCGATGAGTGTGTGGTGTTCGAAGATGCTTACACTGGGCTGCAAGCAGGTATGTCCTCAGGCATCTTCACCATCGGATTGTCCACAGGACACACACGAGAAGAAATCCAAGACAAGTGC